>CAZFKW010000017.1:0-22459 GCA_964519795.1 uncultured Ramlibacter sp.
CGGGAACGCCGGCGTGGCGATGGTAAAGGCGGTGCCAAGCGCGTCCATCAATGCCTCGGTGACGGGGCCGATATTGCCGCGTGGCGTGCTGTCAAATGTCGAACAGTACTTGAAGTAGATCTGCTGCGCTCCCTGCTCCTGCAACCACAGCAGGGCATCCAGCGACTGCGCGATCGCATCGCCGGACGGGACGGTCCGCGACTTGAGCGCCACCACGACCGCGTCAACGGGCGCATCGGGAACGGTATGTGGCACGCCGATGGTCTGCAGCACGCGCATGCCGCCGCGCACCAGGTTGTTGGCCAGGTCTGTCGCGCCCGTGAAATCATCGGCAATGCATCCCAGCGCGATCGTCATTGGCCTGCTCCCGGCTTCGCCGGCAGCGTAATGCCGGGGAAGATCTTGATCACCGCGCTGTCGTCCTCCCGGCCATGACCGGATGCAGAGGCCTGCATGAACATCTGGTGTGCGGTCGATGACAGTGGCAGCGGGAATTTGCTGGCACGCGCCATGTCCAGCACCAGCCCGAGGTCCTTGACGAAGATATCCACCGCTGAGAGCGGCGCGTAGTCGGCGGCCAGCACGTGCGCCATGCGGTTCTCGAACATCCAGCTGTTGCCGGCGCTGTGGGTGATGACGTCATACAACGCCGCAGGATCCACCCCTTCGCGCAGGCCCAGTGCCATCGCTTCAGCAGCGGCTGCAATATGGACCCCCGCCAGCAACTGGTTGATGACCTTGACCTTGCTGCCCGCGCCGGCCCGGTCGCCGAGTTTGTAGACCCTTGAAGCCATGGCGTGCAAAAGCGGCTCGCAGCGCGCATAGGCCTCGGCAGCGCCTGATGTCATCATCGTCATGTCGCCGCTGGCCGCCCTGGCAGCACCTCCGGAGATGGGCGCGTCCAGGTACAGGACGCCCTTGGCGGCCAGCCGCTCCTCCATGGTCACGGACCACGAAGGGTCCACCGTGGAGCACATGACGAACACGTTTTCAGGTCGCATGGCCTGTGCACAGCCGCCTTCGCCGAACAGGACGCTTTCGGTCTGCGCGGCATTGACCACAACCGAGATGATGACGTCGCAATGCTGCGCAACCGCAAGCGCAGACGTGCAGGCCGTTCCGCCTTCGGCGGCAAAGTCTTCCGCAGCTTCGGGGCGCACATCAAAGACATGAACCTGATGGCCTGCGCGGCGCAGGGACGCGGCCATGCCCCGACCCATCGCGCCAAGCCCGATGACGCCGACGCGGTCGCCTGGAGGAGTGTTCATCGCTGGACAATCTGGATTATTGGTATGGTCATCATACAACTTCGGGGCCATCGTTTCCTGAAAGAATCCGTTGACGCCCGGCCCTCCCGCGGCCCCTGCTGCTCAGGAACGGCGTAGCGACACTCGGGCCGCCGCGCTCACAGCCGGGTTAATCCGCTGACGAGCGGGCGCGCCAGGCGATCGCCTTCCTGGCTCCAGAACGACGGGTCGGCGCTTTCAATGCGCCGGATTGCATTGTTCATGTGGTTTGCGGCGGCCTGGCGCGCCTGCGCCGCATCGCCAGTCTCGATGGCAGTGGCAATGGCTGCGTGCTCCTCGCGGACCTGGGCCGCAAAGTCGGCGCGGCGTGCCTCATTGGCCCGCGTGACACGGGTGGCGCCGCGCAGGAACTGTGCGAGGTATTCGAGCGTCCCGATGAGGAAGGGGTTGCGCGCGGCATCCGCAATCGCGCGGTGGAACTTCACGTCCTCTTCCACGCCGTCGCCGCCTGCGCGCACGGCCTTGTCCAGCGAACGGACCGCCAGATGGATGCGCTTGATGTCTGCTGCGTTGCGGCGCTGCGCGGCAAGGCCGGCAACCTCCGCCTCCAGCGCACGCCTGACCTCGACCATCTGCACCACCGCCTCGCGCGAATCGGTGTGGCGCGCGTCAAAGTTCAGCGGTGCGAAGGGAACGCTGGTGTTGACGTACACCCCGCTGCCCTGGCGCGAGTCAACGAGCCCCAGCGACTTGAGCCGTGACACCGCCTCGCGCAGCACGGTGCGGCTGACCTGGAACTGCTCGACCAGTCGCGCCTCGGTGGGCAGCTTGGCGCCCGGAGCAATCCGGCCCGCGCGGATTTCGTCGCCGAGTTGCTGCGCCACCTGGTCTGACAGGCGCGCGCCACTGGATACCGGGGAAAATTGGCTGGTCATACAGGCAACAGATTTGTATGACAAGGATACCGCCCCTGACGTGCCGCAGGAATGTCCTCCTTACCCACGCTCAAAACGGAAGACTGCTGTACCAGCCAGGGCGTTCGGCAGCCAGTTCACCACTCGGCCGTCCTGCAGGCCAAAGGCATCAAGGATGCGCAGCTGGTTCTTCATGGCCAGCACCTCGAAGTCCTTGAACGTGCCAACGCGGATGTTGGGCGTGTCATACCACTGGTAGGGCAGGCGCCGGGTCACCGGCATGCGCCCGCGCAGCACGCTCAGCCGGTTGGGCCAATGGGCGAAATTGGGAAAGGCGACAATGCCGGTGCGGCCCACGCGCGCTGTCTCCGCAAGCATGGTCTCGGTGTTGCGCAGGTGCTGCAGCGTGTCGACCTGGAGCACCACGTCAAAGGAGTTGTCGTCAAACATCGACAGGCCTTCGTCCAGGTTCAGCTGGATCACGTTGACACCGCGCTTCATGCAGGCCAGCACATTGGCATCGGAAATTTCGATGCCGTAGCCAGCGCAGCCGCGCTCGCGCTGCAGGTAGTCAAGCATGGCGCCGTCGCCGCAGCCCAGGTCAAGCACGCGGGAGCCGCGCGGCACGAGTTGGGCGATGGCGTGCATTGTGGCGTTGTCGCTCATGACGATGTCGCTCCCGCGTTCCTGGCCAGGGCGGCGGCCGAAGTCACCCCGGCGCCTGTCACTTCGTCGGCAATCCGCTCGAAGTACGACCGGGCCACCCCCAGGTAACGCTCGTCTTCCAGCAGGAAGGCATCGTGGCCGTGCGGCGCGTCGATCTCCGCGTAGCTCACGTCGCGCCCGTTGTCCAGCAGGGCCTTGACGATCTCCCGGCTGCGCCGGGGAGCAAAGCGCCAGTCGGTGGTGAAACTCACCAGCAGGAACTTTGCAGTGGCTCGCGCCAGAGCTTTGGCCAGATTCCCGTTGAACCGGCCGGCCGGGTCGAAGTAGTCGAGCGCCCGGGTAATGAGCAGGTAGGTGTTGGCGTCAAAGTACTCGGCAAACTTGTCGCCCTGGTAGCGCAGGTAGCTCTCGATCTGGAACTCGACGTCCTGCGTTGTGTACCGGTAGAGACTGCCGCCGCCTTCTACCGACTCCGCGACTGCATGGCGCCGGTGCGGCGACGGGCCGCCCCTGGCCGCACCAGCCTCCCCGGGGGGCAGCGAACCACGCGTAGCGGGGAGCGTGGGGACTTTGATCTCGCGCCCGAACTTCTCGTTCATGACATCGTCGCTCAGGTAGGTAATGTGGCCGATCATCCGCGCGATGCGCAGTCCGCGCTTGGGTACAACGCCATGCTCGTAGAAGTGGCCCCCATGAAAGTCGGGGTCGGTCACGATGGCGCGGCGAGCCACTTCATTGAAGGCAATGTTCTCTGCGGTCAGGTTGGGCGCGCTTGCGATGACGACGGCATGGCGCACCCGGTCCGGGTACTGCAGCGCCCAGCCCAGCGCCTGCATGCCGCCCAGGCTGCCACCCATTACGGCGGCGAGCTTGTGGATGCCCAGCGCGTCAAGCAGACGCACCTGCGCGTTGACCCAGTCCTCCACCGTGACCACCGGGAAATCTGCACCATAGACCTTGCCGGTATCCGGGTTGACATGCATCGGCCCGGTGGAGCCGAAGCAGGACCCAAGGTTGTTGATGCCGATGACGAAGAACCTGTCGGTGTCCACCGGCTTGCCGGGGCCGATCATGTTGTCCCACCAGCCCTCAGAGCCTTTCTGCCCGGCGTACACGCCGGCCACATGGTGCGAGGCATTGAGCGCGTGGCAGATCAGCACGGCATTGGACTTCCCGGCGTTGAGGGTGCCGTACGTCTCATAGCATAGGTCATAGGCACGGATGGACGCACCGCTCTGCAGCGCCAGCGGCTCGCTGAAGTGCATGGTCTGGGGCGTGACGATCATCATCTGGCGGACTCAAAAAACAAAACCCGGCGTCGTCGCTAAAAACGAGGCCGGGCCGGGCGTTCGGTCTTTAGCTGAATTTATTGAGCGCCCGCAAGCTGGGCAAATCGGCGCTGCAGGAAGTATACGCCCCCCGAAGCACGCTTGCGCGCGCCTCCACCCACTGTGGGGCGGAGCCAGTGGCCCGGCAAAGCCGGTTCCACGGCTCCCACGAATGGACATTTCTGCGTGTCGGGCATGTTCAGAGCAAAGCGTACACGCCAAGGCCGGCGAAGACCACCGCCGACACGAGGTGCACGGCCCGTATGGGCACTGCACGCGTGATGCGCTCACCCAACCAGACCACGGGCGCATTGGCGAGCATCATGCCCAGCGTGGTGCCTGCGACAACTGCTGCCCAGGCGTCATACCGGGCTGCCAGCATGACCGTCGCAATCTGCGTCTTGTCACCCATCTCTGCGAGGAAGAAGGCCACCAGCGTGGTGGCAAAGACGCCAAAGCGGGGCGGGGCGGCAGTGTCGCCGCCGTCAAGCTTGTCCGGAATCAGCATCCAGACCGCCATGGCTATGAACGACACGCCCAGAACCCAGCGCAACACATCCGGGCCGAGCACTGTTGTCACCCATGCACCGACGGCGCCGGCCAAGGCGTGGTTGGCCAGGGTGGCAACAAAAATGCCCGCAACAATCGGCCAGGGCTTGCGGAACCTTGCTGCCAGAACCAGCGCCAGCAACTGCGTCTTGTCGCCCATTTCAGCAAGGGCGACGATGCCTGTAGAGATGAGAAAAGCTTCGATGATCAATCCCTGTCGTGGACTCCATTCTAGGGGTGTCCCTGATCCGCACGTTTCTGGCGCGATTTTTGCATGCTTTTGGTGCGTTATCTCTCAATCAGTCGATAACGCACCAATAAACAGCAATTCATCCAAAGAGGGTAGACATGGAAGCACTAAAACAGGGCTCAGACGCGTTGTTCATATTGCTGGGCGGCATCATGGTGCTGGCCATGCATGCCGGGTTCGCGTTCCTGGAGCTTGGCACCGTCCGCAAGAAGAACCAGGTCAATGCACTGGTCAAGATCCTGGTGGACTTTTCAGTTTCCACGGTCGTTTATTTCGCCGTGGGCTATGGCGTCGCGTACGGCACCACCTTTTTTGTGGGCGCCGAACAGCTCGCCGCGAAAAACGGATACGACCTGGTGAAGTTCTTCTTCCTGCTGACTTTCGCCGCCGCCATTCCGGCAATCATCTCTGGCGGCATCGCAGAGAGGGCGCGATTCTGGCCCCAACTTGTCGCAACTGCCGCCATCGTCGGGTTCTTCTATCCGTTCTTTGAAGGAATCGTCTGGAATCAGGGCTATGGCGTGCAGGCCTGGATCAAGGGCGTCACGGGCGAGGAGTTCCACGACTTCGCGGGGTCCATCGTGGTTCATGCCGTGGGCGGCTGGATGGCACTGCCCGCCGTGATCTTGCTGGGTGCGCGCAGCAACCGCTACCGCAAGGACGGCGTCATCACGGCGCATCCGCCGTCCAACATTCCGTTCCTTGCACTCGGCGCCTGGATCCTGACGGTTGGCTGGTTCGGCTTCAATGTGATGAGCGCGCAGACCATCGACAAGATCTCGGGCCTTGTCGCGGTCAACTCGCTGATGGCCATGGCCGGGGGCACGCTGGCGGCTCTTGCTTTTGGCCGCAATGACCCGGGCTTCGTGCACAACGGGCCACTCGCGGGCCTGGTGGCTGTATGCGCCGGCTCGGATCTCATGCATCCGCTGGGGGCGCTGGTCGTGGGCGCGGTGGCCGGAGGCATCTTCGTGCTCATGTTCACACTCACACAGAACCGCTGGAAGATCGACGACGTACTCGGCGTATGGCCGCTGCATGGCCTGTGCGGCGCCTGGGGCGGTATCGCAGCCGGCATCTTCGGCAGCAAGGCGCTTGGCGGCCTCGGTGGCGTCAGTTTCGGCGCCCAGGTGATAGGCACCGTGATGGGCGTGGCCTGGGCCTTGATTGGCGGATTTATCGTCTATGGCGTGATCAAGGCTGTCATGGGCCTGCGGCTTTCTCCGGAGGAAGAGTTCGACGGGGCGGACCTGTCCATCCACAGGATCGGCTCGACGCCCGACCGCGAGGTCAACTGGTAATCCTGTTTCTCCGGCGCGGGATGGACATGATCACGCGGGGACGCGGCTAGACCCTCGCGCCGCGTACGAGCCTCGGCCCCACAAAGTGGTCCAGTGACCAGCGGCCCGGCCCGAAGATGGCCAGCCCAGCCAGCAGCGCGCCCCAGAAGATGTGCTGCTGGAAGGCCGCCGGCGGGATGTCCGCAAGCGAGATGACAGCCACGGCATTCACCACAAACAGCCCCAGTGCCGCAAAGCGCCCGCCTAAACCCAGTACCAGCAGAACTGGCAAAACGAGTTCGCCCGCTGTCCCCATGAAGGCTGCTGCGGCCGGTGACAGCAACGGCACCTTGTATTCTTCCGTGAAAAGCGCGATGGTGATCTCCCAGTCGCGCAGCTTGGTCAGGCCCGACAGGAAGAACACCTGCGCAACATAAATGCGCGCGGCAAGCGCAGCAAGCGGCTGCAGGCTGTCAAGCGCTGCGTTGAGCTGGCTCCAGTACAGGCATGCACGCTGGACAAGGCCGGGGTTGTTCACATTGTTCTCCTCATGATGAAAGCAGGCTCGCGCCCGCAAGAAGCCCGCTTTGCACGGCGGGCGCCAGCCAGGTGTTGAAATCCAGGCCCTCTGCCGTATCTAGCGCTGCATCCAGCGCCAGACCGGCATGAAGCGCCTCCAGGAAGGCCGCCTCCGCACCGGCGGATTCCCTGAGCATGGGCCTGAAGCCCTGGCGCCAGACCAGCGCAATCTCCGCGGCGCCTGCGCGCAGGCGTTCACCCGCCATCTCCAGATCGGGAATTCCCGTGAGATGCGCGTTGACGAGGCTCACAACGGGCCACGCAGTCCGGATGACCTGCGTACCGGCAGCCATGTCGAGCGTGACGGTTGCAGGGTCATGCTCAACCAGCAGGCGGAACGAACCGGGGTCACGCACCACGTCAGCGGCGGCGGCCGCCCGGTGCAGCGCCCATTCAACCCGGGCCACGTCGGCAAGGCAAGGCTCACCAGCGAGTTGCGCGGCCTGTTCCACATAGCCTGGCAACTGGCCGCCCCATTGCGCCATGTCGCCGGATTCAGGGGGGTGGCGATGCCAGAAAGCTCGCGCCAGACCTTCGAAATTCTCTTCGCCCAGCATCCGGCTGATGACCGGATAGGCCGCTGCAAGCGCGCGATGCGCCAGCGCATGACCATGGCTGCGGTAGGCCTGCAGGCCACGTATGCGCAGACTGTCGTCCTGCAGCGCGAGGCCATGCAAGGCAGATTCGTCCCAGCGGCCGAAGACCGCCTGCAACATGGCTTCCTGCTGGCGGGCAAGTGCGCTCATGCAGCAATCTCCCGGGCTCGGGCTGCTTCGTCCAGCAACACCTCCAGCGGGGGAACGTCGGTGTCCCATTCAATCAATGTGGGCACGTCGCCAAAGCGCTCGCGAGCATGGCGGTAAAGCGTCCAAACCTCAGCGCAGACGCGGCTGCCATGGTCATCGATGACGATGTCATCTGCCACGCAGTGGCCCGCCAGGTGAATCTCGCCGAGTGCCTGCGGCGACAGGCGATCCAGCCAGGCCAGGCAGGACTGAAGAGGGTCCGCACAACGGCCGGCAATTTTTTCATTCAGCGCATTGACATAGATATTGTTCACATCCAGCAGCAGCTTGCAGCCTGTGCGCTGGACCAGCGCGCCGAGAAAGTCCGTCTCGCCCTGGTCGGTGCCGGCCCAGCCAATGTAGGCCGAGAGGTTCTCCACCAGGATGGGCCTGCGCAGGCGCTCCTGCACCTGCTGCACGTTGGTGCAGAGAACGTCAAGTGCCTCATCATTGAAAGGGATGGGCAACAGGTCAGCTGCATGGATGAGCCCGCCTGTGGGACCCGGGCCACGTGCGAAGCAGGCATGATCGGACACCAGCGCAGGCTCAATGCGCTCCACCAGCGCAGCCAGTTGGCCCAGGTGCTGCAAATCAATGCCGGCGGCCGAACCCAGCCCGAGGCCGACACCGTGCAGACTCACCGGCCAGGATTCACGCGCCTGCTGGAGGACGGCCAGTGCCGCGCCGCCCGCGCCAAAGAAGTTTTCGGAATGAACTTCCAGGAAGTCCGGGGAACCCCACCCCGGCGAACCGGCCTGTTCAAGCACCGCAGCGTAGTGCGGATGCCGCCAACCGACGCCGATGGAATGAGGGGCGAGTGCAGTCATGGCGGGGTTCGTAATAAAGCTTGATGGCGGCAACCGGTCCGGGGTCGTTGCCGCTACCCGCCAGGACGCAGGCCTGCAGTTTTTCAGCCCTTCTTGGCCTTGGCCTTCGCCTGCTCGGCCGTCATGCCCTTCATGCCGACGCAGGTGCCTTTGGCCACGTACTTCCACTCGCCCGGATCATCATTGACCTTGGACTGGCCCGCGCAGGAATGCGTGCCTGCGAGGTTGGCACAGTCATTCTGGCCGGCCTTGGCGATGCCGTAGCAGCGCTCCTTCTCCTGCGCGGCAGCCGGTGTGGCGACGAGAAGGGTGGACAGCAGGGAGGCCGCGGCGGCGGCGACAAGTGCGCGTTGGTTCATGTGATAGCTCCTGAAAGTGCTTTGATGAAAATCCGGTTCTGGAATCACGCCAGCAAGACCCATCCGGGTTCCACGACTGGCTGGTCGTTGGTCAGTGCTCATGCCGGGTTCCTACATTCGCGCCGCGCGATGATGCACATGCCGGGGTTTACCCTGATCGGGTTGTGCAGTCCGGTCACAGCAGGTCAGCAATGCGGTCCCAGGTTTCGGCCGGTATCCGCCCCTGGTAACGCTCCACGACCTTGCCATTCTTGCCCAGCAAATAAGTGGCGGGCAGTTGCGCAGGCTTGCCGAAATTGTCCCGGTAGCCTGGCGCGCCCGCCCACATCTGGACAAAGCGCTGCTTGACGGGAACCATGCGCGAGATGACTTTCTCATAGTCATCCAGATCCCTGGGGCGGGTGTCGACACTGACCAGCACCAGCTCGAAAGGCTGGCCCGCCCAGCCCTGGTAGTTCTGGCGCAGCTCGGGCATCTTGTCGCGGCAAACGGCGCAACCGGTGGACCAGAACATGACCAGCACGACCTTGCCCTTGAGCGAGGCCAGGTTGAACGGCTTGCCTTCAAGGGTGTTGCCCTCAAGCGCCGGTGTAGCCGGGACAACCGCGACAGCGGGGGCCTGCTGGGCGACGGCAGCCACCGGCAGGAGGGCGGCGCAAACCAGTAGCAGGGGCGCAAAAAACCGGATGTGTGGAGCATTCATGACCCAATGGTCGTATGCGATGATTCAAGTCTTACAGGCGCCAACATGACACTGCAAAGCGAAATCGCCCAACACCAGGCCTACCTGATGCGCTTTGCCCGGCTGCAGCTGCGCAACGACGCCTGGGCCGAAGACGCGGTGTCGGAAACCATGCTTGCGGCGCTGGCCAAACCGCAGTCTTTTGGCAACAGGTCGCAGCTCAAGACCTGGCTGGTCGGGATTCTCAAGCACAAGATCATCGACATCCTGCGCGCGCGCAAACGTGAGGTCAGCCTTGATGAAGGCGCCGACGACGGTAGCGGCGAGGAGCTTGACGCCCTCATGTTCAAGGCGGACGGCCACTTTGCCGCCAGGCCGTCGGACTGGGGCAACCCCGAGCAGGACCTGAACTCCCGCCAGTTCTTTGCCGTGCTGGAGGCCTGCACCGAGAAGCTCCCCGCCGCCATGGGACGCGTGTTCCTGATGCGCGAGTGGCTGGAAATGCCGTCTGAGGACATCTGTAAGGAACTGGATCTCACTGCGACCAACCTCTACGTCCAGTTGCACCGCGCCCGCCTGCGGCTGCGCGAATGCCTGGAACTCAACTGGTTTGGCCGGGCCTCCACCGGCAACTGAACAAATGATGATCCTGCGCCGTACCTGCAAGCAGACCGCCCGATTGCTGATCGCAAGGGAAGACCGCGAGCTGCCCTGGAATGACAGGCTGGCGATGCGTATTCACCTGCTGGCCTGCAAGGCCTGCCCGAGCTTTGAACGGCAGCTGCTGACCATGCGCAACGCCATGAAGCAATGGCGCAACTACGCCGAATAGAGCTGCTCCGGCGGCGCAGTGCGGCACGGCCGCCTCATAACTTGACCTTATATTTTTCACAAGTTCTTCGCGCCGCAAGTAAATTGACGCATAATGCCCAAGCGCCAGCCTGAACTGGCGGCGCATATTTGCGGTGATTGGTCAGTTTCGCGTCTCTGAAGTCTTCAAGGGTTTGTTGATAGCGGTTTCCAGACTCCCATCGCGTTTTGAGTCTTTTTGAGGAGTCCCAAGATGGGCAACAAACTTTACGTGGGCAACCTGCCCTATTCCTTCAGCGACAGCGACATGCAACAGGCCTTCGGCCAGTTCGGTACCGTCTCCAGCGCCAAAGTCATGATGGAGCGCGACACTGGCCGCTCCAAAGGTTTCGGCTTTGTCGAAATGGGCAGCGACGCCGAAGCGCAAGCTGCCATTAAAGGCATGAACGGCCAGTCCATGGGCGGCCGTGACCTCGTTGTCAACGAAGCCCGTCCGATGGAAGCCCGCCCCCCCCGTAGCGGCGGCTACGGTGGTGGTGGTGGTGGCGGCGGCTACGGTGGTGGCGGTGGCGGCGGCTACGGCGGTGGTGGCCGTAGCGGCGGCGGCGGTGGTTATGGCGGCGGCGGCGGTGGCCGCGGCGGCTACTAAGCCAGTCTTCCGGAGCGGCTTGGCGCCGTTTCCCCACAAAAACAGGGTCCTTCGGGACCCTTTTTCGTGGCCGGGTAACTATTTGTGCCCTGCGTCAAGGGCAAGCCCCTTGCAACTTTTTCAGATATCTGCTTCATAATTAACACGTGTGGGTACGCGTCTTGCACCACACGGTTCGCGGTGAACAGGTCACTACTCGCTTCTCTCCGGTTCGTTGAATGCGTTTTCGGGACTCCATCGCTTGGGTCAATGTTTTTTTGAGGAGTCCCTTCATGGGAAACAAACTGTACGTCGGCAACCTGCCGTACTCGGTCCGCGACGGTGATCTGGAGCAGGCCTTTGGCCAATTCGGCTCCGTGACGAGCGCCAAGGTCATGATGGAGCGGGACACTGGCCGGTCCAAGGGATTCGGCTTTGTGGAGATGGGCAGCGATGCAGAAGCGCAAGCCGCGATCAATGGCATGAATGGCCAGCCATTGGGCGGCCGCAGCGTGGTGGTCAATGAAGCCCGCCCGATGGAAGCCCGGCCCCCGCGCAGCGGCGGTTTTGGCGGCGGCTACGGCGGCGGTGGCGGCGGCTACGGCGGCGGTGGTGGCGGCTACGGCGGTAGCGGTAGCGGCGGTGGTTATGGCGGCGGCGGTGGCGGCGGCCGCCGTGAAGGCGGTGGTGGCGGTGGTGGCCGCCGTGAAGGCGGTGGCGGTGGGGATGGCGGCTTCCGCAGCCCCTATGGCCCCGGCCCACGTGGCGGTGGTGGTGGCGGCGGACGCGGCGGCTATGGTGGCGGTGGCGGCTACTGACTACCGGAATTCGACCAACAACAAGCTCCTGCGGGAGCTTGTTGCTTTCAGCGCCGCAATACTTCCAGCCCGCAAAGGCGGTCGTGGCGCAGGCCTGATGCCGTTGGGCTATTCGCTTCTGCGGTGCTTGCGCGGTCGTCCTGCCAGCACTTTGTCGAACAGCCCATTGGGCATCAGGCGAAGCAGTTTGGCGACGACGCCCATCTGCCAGGGAATCACGCGATAGCTCGCGCCGGCCTGGATGGCGTCGAAGGCCTTGTCGGCAAAGTCGCCGGCCTGCATCAGGAAGGGCATCGAATAGCGGTTCTGCCGGGTAAGCGGCGTGTCGATGTAGCCGGGGCACAGCGTCACGACCTTGACGCCCGATGGGCGCAGTTCCCCGCGCAGGCTCTCGCAGTAGCTGATCACGGCCGCCTTGCTGGCGCAGTAGGCGCCATGGCCGGGCAGGCCACGGATGCCTGCCACGCTGCCGATGCCCACCAGCGTTCCAGAGCCGCGCCGGACCATGCCGTCCAGAAAGGGATGGAAAGTGGCGGCCATGCCGGTGTTGTTGGTGGCGAATGTCTGGGCGATCACCTCGATGTCATCCACGACGGCTGTATCAACCCCCACACTGATGCCAGCATTTGCAATTACCACATCAGGCACCCCCTGGGCGGCGTTGCAGGCCCGGCCCGCCGATACGATGCTGGCCGTGTCGGCCACGTCGGCGCTGTAAATCCGAAAGCGCGCAGCATCCAGCGCCTGCCGCTGCGCCCAGGCCTGAATCTCGCCGGTGCGCCGCGCGACGAGCGCCAGGCAATAGCCCGCCTCATAGAAGCGCCAGGCCAGAGCCTGGCCAATGCCGCTGGACGCGCCGGTGATGAAAGCCAGGGGTGCGGTCATGCGGTTAACGGCCTTCAATTTAGCGCGGCCCTTGGCGCCAGGTAACCCTTGACACGGCCCTGCAGGTTCAGCACGCGGTCAAGATTGTCGAAGTCCATCGAATCGCCGGAGAACTCGTCGCCGCCGCGCGTCATGACGACAGGAAGGTGCGACTTGATCCGCTCCGTGTCCATGAACACATGCAGGAACTCCCCGCGCACGACAAAGCGCGGGATCGGTTTGCCCGAGGCATCGACTGCGGCATCGCGCACAACCACTGCGTTCCCCGTGAGCTGGACCTCGGAGCCGTCCCCGTTGGAGAGCGCCCGCTCCGCTGTGGCAATTGTCAGCCGGCCATCTTCCGTAAATGAGCGGATGCGCGCCTTGTCGATCTCCAGCGTGTCGGTATCGGGGTAATGGCGGGCTTCGGTGCCGAACACTTCGCTCTTGAGCCGCCCTGAGCCGTCGAAGGTTTTCACCTCGAACCTGCGCATGAAATAGTCGGGCTCGTGACGCTCGGCGCGCTCGGCCTGGGGTACGCTGAAAACCGGCGTGTTGCTGGCCAGCCAATAGGTTCCCAGCGCCAGAAAGCCCATCAGGATGACGGGCAGGTAGATCGACAGGCGCTCCCAGGCCCCGCGCAGGACAGCAGCCGCCTTCAAGATGACCACTCCCGGAGCAGCCTGCCATAGTGCCCTGAGGCCACCAGCAGCAGGTCGCAGAACTCTCGCGCGGCGCCTTCGCCACCGCGCGCCTGCGTGACATGGTGTGCAATGGCGCGGACTTCAACGTGGGCGTTGACAGGGGCGCAGGCTAAAGCGCAACGCTGCAAGACAGCGATATCGGGCCAGTCGTCTCCCATGGCGGCGGCTTCACCCCAGCCAAGGCCCAGCGCCTTGAGGGTTGCCTCCGCAGCGGGCCGCTTGTCTTCCGTGCCGTAATGCACATGGGTGATGCCCAATGCCTCCAGCCGCGACCGCAGTGGCAGCGAATCACGCCCCGTGATCACCGCAGGCGTGATGCCGGCCTTGCGCAGCAGCTTGATGCCGTGCCCGTCGAGCGTGTTGAAGCGCTTGAGCGTCTCGCCGGTCTCCGAGATGTACAGCCCGCCATCCGTCAGCACACCATCCACATCAAGGAACGCCACGCGCACGCCCTGCGCCCTGAGCAGCAGTTCCGGCGGGAAATTCATGGCTGGCGTCATGGAAACAGCCATGAGCTAGATTACCTTTGCACGCAGCAGGTCGTTGGTGTTCAACGCACCTGCGAGCTTCCCGTCGGCATCAACCACCAGCACGCTGGTGATGCGGTGCAGCTCCATCAGCTGCGCCGCCTCTGCGGCCAGCGCATCGGAGCGTATCGTGCGGGGGTTGGCGTGCATGACCTGCTGCGCGGTCATGGCGCGCAGGTCAACACCCCTTTCGATCAGGCGGCGCAGGTCACCGTCCGTAAAGATGCCCAGCACTGCGCCACTGTCGTCAACAATGGCCGACGCGCCCAGGCCCTTGGCGCTCATCTCGCGCATGAGTTGGCTGAACGGCGTTGCCGGGCCGACCCGGGGTACGTCGTCGCCCGTACGCATGACGTCGGCCAGGTGCGTCAGCAGCTTGCGCCCCAATGCGCCGCCGGGATGCGAGCGCGCGAAATCTTCCTCGCGGAAGCCGCGCGCATCCAGCAAGGCGACCGCCAGCGCGTCACCCAGCGCAAGCTGGGCGGTGGTGCTCGCGGTGGGCGCCAGATTCAGGGGGCAGGCTTCCTTGGCAACGCTGCTGTCCAGCGTTTCGTCGGCATGCCTGGCCAGCGTGGATTGGAGACCGCCGGTAATGGCAATCAGCGGAACGCCCTGACGCTTGAGCACCGGCAGGATGGCAGTGAGCTCACCGCTTTCGCCGCTGTTGGAGATGGCCAGCACAAGATCGATTGCCTTGATCATGCCCAGGTCGCCATGGCTGGCCTCCGCCGGATGGACGAACATGGCGGGCGTGCCGGTAGATGACAGCGTCGCCGCGATCTTGCGCCCGATGTGGCCGCTCTTGCCCATGCCCATGACCACGACCCGGCCGCGCACGCCCAGCATCATCTGCACGCAACGCGCAAAAGCATCGCCCGTGCGCGCCTTCAGCCCCAGCACAGCCGCAGCCTCGATGTCGTACGTCTCCTGGGCCAGTCGGATGGCCTGCGCCGGGTCAAATGTCATGCATTGATTCTATGCGGCGGGGCAGGGCAAGCCGCAAACCGGGGGCATGCGGCTTGCTAGGATCGGGGGATGACCTCACTTGAACTCACGCTGCTTTACCTGCTTGCCGCAGTGTTGGGCGTCGTGGCTTTCCGCTCGCTGAAGCTGCCCCCCATGCTGGGCTACCTGGCGGTCGGCGTGGTCATCGGACCCAACGCCCTGGCGCTTGCCGAGAACTCCGCAGGCATCAAACACCTGGGCGAGTTCGGCGTGGTGTTCCTCATGTTTGTGATCGGGCTGGAGTTCAACCTGCCCAAGCTGCGTGCGATGCGCAGGCACGTGTTCGGCCTCGGCATGCTCCAGGTCGTCCTGACAATCGTCATCGGCACGGCCGGCTCGCTCATGCTTGCGGCGATCGCGCCGGGCCTGTGGACGATGAACTGGCAGACCTCGGTGGCCCTGACCGGCGTCATGACCATGAGCAGCACGGCCATCGTCGTCAAGCTCATGGCCGAGCGGCTGGAGATGGAGTCCGAGCACGGCAAGCGGGTTATCGGCGTGCTGCTGTTCCAGGATCTGGCCGTGGTTCCCCTGCTGGTGCTGATTCCGGCGCTGGGGGCAACGGGCGAGCAACTGCTCACGGCCCTGGCGCTGGCGTCGGTCAAGGCCACGGTACTGATCACGCTGCTGCTGGTGGGCGGGCAACGCATCATGCGCTGGTGGCTCACCATCGTCGCGCGCCGCAAGAGCGAAGAGCTGTTTGTCCTGAACCTGCTGCTCATCACGCTCGGCCTGGCGTGGCTCACCGAGCTGGCCGGCCTGAGCCTGGCGCTCGGTGCCTTCATTGCCGGCATGCTGATATCCGAAACGGAGTACAAGCACCAGGTGGAGACCGACATCCGGCCTTTCCACGATGTGCTGCTCGGCCTGTTCTTCATCACCATCGGCATGCTGCTGGACTGGCGGCTGGTGCTGGATCGCTGGCCTCTGGTGCTGCTGCTGGTGACCCTGCCCGTGTTGTTCAAGCTGCTGCTGATCACCGCCCTTGCCAGGACACTGGGGGCGACTGCAGGCGTTTCACTGCGCACCGGCCTGTATCTGGCCCAGGCCGGCGAATTCGGCTTTGTGCTGCTCACGCTCAGCGCCAACAACTCGCTGGTGCCGCCCGAGCTGCTCAACCCGGTGCTCGCCAGCATGGTGCTTTCAATGCTGGCCACGCCGTTCATGATCATGTACAGCAACCCCATTGTCATGAAGCTCGTCTCCACCGAATGGCTGCAGCAGTCACTGCAGATGACGACCATCGCCCGCAAGTCGATCAACGCCAGCAAGCACGTCATCATCTGCGGCTACGGCCGCTGCGGCCAGAACCTGGCGCGCATGCTGGACGCTGAAAGCATCCCCTACATGGCGCTCGACCTGGACCCGGACCGGGTGCGCAAGGCCGCCGCCGCAGGCGACTCGGTGGTGTTCGGCGATGCGGCACGCCTGCAGGCCCTGATGGCCGCCGGGCTGGCCCGGGCCAGTGCGGTGGTGGTGACCTACCTGGATGTTCCCGGCGCTCTCAAGGTGCTGGCCAACACGCGCGCGCATGCGCCGCAGGTGCCGGTGATCGTTCGCACGCAGGATGACCTGGATCTTGACCGGCTGCGCGAAGCCGGCGCCACCGAGGTCGTGCCCGAGGCCATCGAAGGCTCGCTGATGCTGGCCAGCCACGCGCTCGCGCTGGTGGGTGTGCCAATGCGCCGCGTCATCCGCATCGTGCAGGACCAGCGTGATGCACGCTACAACCTGCTGCGCGGCTACTTCCACGGCGCCGACGACGACTCGGTGAACGAACTGGACCACGAACGCCTGGCCACCGTCACGCTGCCACTGGGCGCCAAGTCCATTGGCAAGCGGCTCGAAGATCTGGCGCTGCATGCGGTGGGCGTGCGCGTGGTGAGCCTGCGCCGCACCGACGGCAAGACCACCAAACTGGACGCCGACCCGGCGCTTGAAGATGGCGACACTCTGGTGTTCTCCGGCGTGCCGACGGCATTGGCGCTGGCCGAAGAAAAGTTGCTCAAGGGTTAATGCTGGGCGCGTGGTGATCTCGCGCGCATGCACAATCCGCACATGCAGAACTTCAACGTCAACGAATACCTCAAGGCCAATATCCGCACCGTGCCCGACTGGCCGGCGCCGGGCGTACAGTTCCGTGACATCACGCCACTGCTGCAGGACCCGAAGGTGTTCCGGGTGCTGATCGACGCCTTCGTGCACCGTTATATGGACCCCCATATGCGGCCCGGCGTCGTGGCCGGTCTGGATGCGCGCGGCTTCATCCTGGGGGCTGTTGTGGCATACGAGCTGAACGTGGGCTTTGTGCCCATCCGGAAGAAGGGCAAGCTGCCCTTCACCACGGTGGAAGAAACCTATGAGCTGGAATACGGCAGTGCCACGGTGGAGCTGCACACCGATGCCGTCAAGCCCGGCGACCGCGTGCTCCTGATAGACGACCTCATTGCCACAGGCGGCACCATGATGGCGGGCAAGAAACTGCTGGAGAAACTGGGCGCAACCGTCATGGAAGGCGCGGCGATTGTCGACCTGCCGGAACTGGGCGGCTCAAAGCGGCTGCGCGATGGCGGGCTTGAGCTGTTCACCCTGGTGGACTTTGCAGGTCACTGAGCGACGCTCGCGGGAAGGGCCGCTGCCGGCCTTGCGCCGGGTGTTCATTGCAAATGCAGGTCAGGTGAACTGCCCCACCAGAATCGCCTCGCGCATGCGGATGGCCAGCACCGCCGCCAGCCCCTTGGTGAGGTCCAGTGCCAGCCGCGGGTGCTTCTGCGACATGGCCTCGAACCTGTCCCAGCTGAGCGCCCAGGCCACTCCCGGCTGTGAGGCCACCACCGTCGCGCTGCGCGACTGTCCGGAAAAAAAGGCGCCTTCACCGACCACCGAGCCGGGCTTTTGCGTGGCGAACACCGAGCCATGGATCGTGACCTGCAGCTCGCCCTCGGCCAGGATGTAGAGCTCACGCTCGGCATCGCCCTCGCTGATAAGCGGGTCGCCCACCTTGAGAAAGCGGATGGACAGATAGGGCGCCAGTTTCTTCCACTCCTCCACTGACAGCTTGCATTGCAGCGCGTCGGCGGCGTCCAGATCGGCAATGGCAGTCACCAGTTGCTGTACGTTCATCCATTCCCTCCTGGCGACCCATCGCGGGACTGCACCTGCATTCGCCGGCACGCAGGCTTCTGGCGGTTGGCACCGCCCGCCAGCGGGGCATCACGCTGCGTCAATTCAGGTCGCCGTACTGTGTGGCGCTGAGCGCTGGCGAACGCACGTCGGGGTCAGGCATCTCGGTATCTTCGAAGCCCGTCAGCAAGGTGATGTTGCGCGGGCCATGGTGGCGTTCGGCGGGCGCTGCGGCCCTGGGCCTGGACGGCGGGACAGCCCCAACCGCCGCTGCAGGAGGCAAGCCCGCAGCAAGCGCCCGCTTGAAGGCGGCGACCTCGTCATCCTGGATGGGCTCGAACCGCTGGGCGGGCAGCGTATGGTGGCTGGGCGGTGCCAGCGGTGCGGGCTGGGACTCAAGGGGCATCGGCGCTGACACACGGGCTGACGGAACGCCCACGGCCACATGCTCATTCATGCGCCAGTAAACGGCGGTGACAAGGATCTCGTAGCGGGCCTTGGCACTCTGGGCGATCATGGCCTCGATCTCGGCCAGGCGGTGGGTCTCCCCGCCAAATTCGCTTGCAAGGTCCATCATCACAAGGAACTGGCGACCCCGCTGGTCCAGTGACAGCACCTTGAATTTGTAGCTCTGGGACAACACACCGGCACGCACCATTGACTCGCGGACCACGCTGTAAAGAAGTTCGCGGCGGGCCATACGCTCGGTCTTGCGGTTGGCCGCATGTTCTGAACCGCCGGAAGACGGTTTGGTCGGCACATTCCTGGCGCCATTGACCGGACGCGTAGCTTCCATGCGCGACAGTCCCGAGCTTTCAGGCGTGGGCGGTCGGATAGGCTTTTTGGGCGAAAACCAGCTGAGCAAAGACATGATGGTGCTACTTCCGTATGTTTGCTTGGGTCCAGGCCCGCGCCTGGCGCAACATCGGAGCCAGTTTATAAGGCCGGTCGCCAAATTACACGTGCCGTCTGGCGGAAAAAGGCGCCCTTTGGCGGCCAAGTGGCGCCCAAGCGTGCATTAGTTGACACAAAAACGCCCGCGCGCGCCCCCGGCGCAGCGAGCGCTGGCTTATTTGAGTTCGGCGTTCAGGTTACAGCAATGCGCTTGGGCTTGTTGACCAGACGCCGCGCCAGCACGGTACCCAGCGCCATGGAAGTTTCCAGGGCCAGCCCGGGCTGGCGGTTTGCCAGTTCAGTAAAGCGCAGCGGCGTCATGCACCAGACTTTGGCATTGCTCGCCGCCTGGACGGTCGCGGCGCGCGGCAGGTGCGAGAAGAAACTGCCCTCGCCGACCACGGAGCCGGGGCCGACGATGGCCAGGCGCACGCGGCCCTTGTCGTCTTCATAGTGGACGCTGAGCGTGCCACTTTCCAGCAGGTAGAGCGTACGGTCCAGGGCGCCCTGCTCGATCAGCACCTGGCCCTGCTGCAATGCAAACGGTTGCAGGTAGCTTGCCATGATGTCCCACTGCACCGGCGTCATGCTGAGGTTGAGCCGGTCATTCGAGTGGTTGTGCGCGATCGCATTGATCAGGCCCTGGATCTCAAAGCGTACGCTGAGCGGGAGTGGAGCATTCATGATGGCGCAACAGTAGCGGGCCGCATAACCTCATACAAGGGGCGTTAACGCACGCTTACCACTGATACACGCCGTGTGCCGCTCATGACGGATCGCGCACCACCTGTCCCGCGCCGGGTCGCTCAAGCGGCACACCCATCCGGCGGATTGCCACCACTGCCTGCGTGCGATTGGCCACATGAAGTGATTTGAACACCGCTGACAGATGGGTTTTCACGGTGATTTCAGCCAGCCCGACCCGCATCGCGATCTCCTTGTTGGACATGCCATGGCTGAGCAACGCAACGATCTCCACCTGGCGGGGGGTCAGACGCAGCGGCATGTCTGACGCCAGCGCGCGCGCGCCGGGCGGGGTGACCCACTTCACGCCCTCATGCAAGCCACCCGTCAATGCCTGGACAACGATGGAACGCAAGGCCTCCAGGTCAGCGCCCTTGGAGACCACGGCATCGGCGCCACTGCGCGCTGCTGCAGCCGTCTCCTGCCTGTTGTCCGAAGCCGAGACGATGACAATCACCGCCTGCGGGCAGGCCTTGCGGAAGGCGCGCACCGACTCCACGCCCGTGATTCCGGGCAGGCTGAGGTCCAGCAGCAGGAGCGCGGGCGGTTCGCGGCTGCGCAGCACGCGCAAGCCTTCTTCCGCGCTGTATGCGGTGAGCACTTCTTCTGCGATGCCCAGTTCGTCCACGAGGCCTGCGAGTGCCTTCTGGTACCGGCGTCTGCTGGAGGGCAACCTGTTCGGCTCGCAAACGCAGGGTGCGGCTCTGGCCGTGGATGCCACCAGCCATGAAATCATCCTGTGCCGGAGCATGGATGTGGAAAGCTCCTCGGCGGACGATTTTGCGCGGCTGATCGAAAAGTTCCTGGCCGCCATCGAGCACTGGCAGCAGGAACTGGCCGGCAGTGGCGCTGGCGAGGCCGCGCACCAGCCCGACAGACCGGGGCACGCGGCCCACATGCCCACCTTCATGATGAAAGCCTGACGCCGGCCCGGAGGCCCGCATGGGCTACTTGCCGATGCAGAAACTGGAGAAGATCACGCCCAGCAAGTCGTCGGGCGTGAACTCCCCGGTGATCTCGTTAAGCGCATTCTGCGCCAGGCGCAGTTCTTCGGCCAGCAGGTCCAGCGACTGGGCCTGTGCGGCGATGTGCGCCGCCGCCTGCTCCAGGTGGCCGCCCACGCGCCGCAGCGCCTGCACATGGCGCTCTCGGGCAATATAGACCCCTTCCGGCGCGGACTGCCAGCCGGCCACATCAAGCAAGGCCTTGCGCAGTGCATCAAGGCCCGCACCGGTTTTGGCGGAGAGGGTGATGTTGCGATGCGCAGGCTCGCCAGGCGCTCCGGATGCCGTGTCCCATGGATGCTCCGCATGCGGCGCATGTCCCGGCTGATGGGTCGCAGCGCCGGGAGCGGCTGTGGCGGCGACAGCGGCCGCTGCATCACTCTTGTTCCATACGTCCAGCACGGGGATGCCACGTGGCAGCGTGGCCTGCAGCTGCGCTGCAATCGCGCGATCAGCCGCCTGGTGCGCGGGCTCGCCGATGCGTGTGAGGTCGTGCAGGAACAGCACGGCGTCCGCGATGGCAATCTGCCCCCAGGCCCGTTCAATGCCGATCTTCTCGACCTCGTCATGGCTGTCACGCAGGCCGGCTGTGTCGATGACGTGCAACGGGACGCCTTCGATCTGAATGGTCTGCGTGACCACGTCACGCGTGGTACCGGCAATGGGCGTGACGATGGCCAGCTCGGCGCCCGCAAGAGCGTTGAGCAACGATGACTTGCCGGCATTGGGCTGCCCTGCAATCACCACCTTGATACCTTCGCGCAGCAGCGCGCCCTGCCTGGCGCGCGCCATCACGGCCTGCCATGTTTGCTGCAAGCGCTCCAGCTGGCCTGTGGCGTCGGCCTTCTGCAAAAAGTCGATTTCTTCTTCCGGAAAGTCCAGCGTCGCTTCCACCAGCATGCGCAAGTGGATGAGTGCGTCGCGCAGCTGGTGAATCTCGGCAGAGAACTCGCCAGCCAGCGAGCGCGAGGCGCTGCGGGCTGCGGCCTCTGTGCTGGCGTCGATCAGGTCGGCAATGGCCTCGGCTTGCGCCAGGTCCATCTTGTCATTCAGGAAAGCCCGTTCGGTGAACTCGCCAGGTCGCGCCACGCGCATGCCGGGCATGGCTTCCAGGCAACGGGCCAGCAGCAGATGCAGCACGACAGGGCCACCGTGAGCCTGCAGCTCCAGCACGTCTTCGCCGGTATATGAATGCGGGGCAGGGAAGTAAATTGCCAGGCCCTGGTCAATGGTGCTCCCATCAGCTGCGAGAAAAGGCAGATAAGTCGCCTCGCGCGGTTTCAGCGTGCGTCCGCAAAGCGCGGCAACAACGGGAGCGACTGAAGAGCCGGATACACGGATGATGCCGACGGCGCCGCGGCCGGGTGCCGTGGCAATGGCTGCGATCGGTGCATTGTGGTGCGGGAACATGGGTCAATGTTATGACGCATTTAACATCGACAGCAAAGGGGCCGCGCAGCGGCCCCGATTCGATTTTTCCTGGTGTTATCCACAGGATATCAATAGGATGTGAAGCGGATAATCCCATACCAGGGCGCCGTGGAACCGCCCTTCGACCCTTCGACCCTTCGACCCTTCGACCCTTCGACCCTTCGACCCTTCGACAAGCTCAGGGCAGGCCAGGCCAGGCCAGGCCAGGCCAGGCCAGGCCTACCCTGGCCACTGGCTCCACCCCCCCATCGGGGGGAGCGGCCGAAGGCCGGACTGGGGGTTACTTGAACTTCGGCAGGTTGAACTGCGGCGGCACACCCATGCGGGTGTTGATCACCCACTGCTGCGCAATCGACAACACGTTGTTCGTGATCCAGTACAGCACCAGGCCGGCCGGGAAGAAGAAGAACATCACGCCGAAGGCCAGCGGCATGAACCACA
>CAZFKW010000018.1:0-1604 GCA_964519795.1 uncultured Ramlibacter sp.
TCGAGCAAAGGTGTTGCAGGTCGGCCTGCAGCATGGCGCGGGTCTCTGCGTCCAGTGCGCCAAAGGGCTCGTCCATCAGGATGATGGGAGGGTCATAGACCAGCGTCCGGATCAGCGCGGCCCGCTTGCGCATTCCGCCAGACAGTTCATGCGGATAGTAGGTTTCGTAGCCCTGCAGCCCGACGGCGCGCATCAGCGCGTCTGCCTCCTGCCGGCCTGCATCGTTGAGGCGGTCCTGGATCTCCAGCGGGAAGAGGATGTTGTCGCGCAGGTTGCGCCAGGGCAGCAGGTTGTCGTCCTGCGTGACATAGCCCACCTGGCAATTGAGGCCCGGGCGGAGCACCGGATGGGCGGCATTCAGCACGACCTCGCCGCGCAGGGTGAATCGCCCTTCCGAGGGCGGTTCGACCTGGGCCAGCATGCTCAGGATGGTTGACTTGCCTGCGCCCGAGGGGCCGACGATGGTTACGAACTCGCCCTCGGCAACGCGGAAGTTCAGGTCGCGCACGACCCATGGCGCTTCGGCCTGGCCTTCGCGGGCAGGAAAGCGTTTGCCGATGGAAATGGCTTCAAGCATGGTGTTGTCTCTTCAAAGTTCTGTGGCGCTGCTGGCCTGAAGGCTGTCGCGCCATCGGAGCGCCCGCTTTTCGGCCTTGGCCACCAGCCAGTTTCCCATCCCGGTCAGCAGCGTGATGGCGACGACTGCGGCAAAGATGTCGGGTGTACTGAAGTTGGTGGCGCCCAGCTGCACGAGATAACCCAGGCCCCGGCTTGAGGAGATCAGCTCGGAGATCACCACCCCACCGATGGCGTAAGGCGTTGCGATCCGGATGCCGGCAAACAAATGAGGCACGACTGCCGGCCAGACAATCGTCCTGCTGATCTGCCAGTCCGTGGCGCCGCACACCCGGGCCATGCGCACCAGCTTCTGGTCTATCGCCTGGACCCCGGAAAAGGTCGTGAAAAAAAGCAGGAAGAACACCACGCTGCCCGCCAGCACGATCTTCGAGCTGATGCCGATCCCCAGCCAGAGGATGAACAAAGGGGCCAGCGCCAGCTTGGGGAGGCCGTAGCCTGCCACCATGAACGGGTCAAGCACCTTCTGGACCATCGGATGCCGGCGCAACCACATGGCCAGCAGAACTGCCGGAACGCCGCCCAGGACAAAACCCGAAAGGGCCGCCGCAACGGTGAAGCCGGCATGCCGAAGCATTTCACCGCTGGCCGTGAGGATCGCCAGGGTCTTGGCTGTCAGCCAGGGCGAGCTGACCCAGTAAGTCCCTGCAATGCTGCTCGCCAGCTGCCAGGCGGCAATGAGCAGCACCCCCACAACGATGCGGTCGGCAATCGTGCGCAGCGCATGGGGGTTTTTCATTTGACGTACTTGTTGGTCATCACGGCGTTCCAGTTCGCCACCCGCTCCTTTTCTTCCAGCAGACCTGCGGTAACGCTGAAGTTCTCGGCGTTTTTCATCGCAGCCTGCATGATCTCGGGTGAGCGCGGCAGCGTCGCGCGCACCACATCCCAGGCTTCCGCCACCAGTTGCGGGTCCAGCTGCGGCGCTGCGCGCTTGCGAACGATCTCGAGCGCTGCGGCCGGCTGGT
>CAZFKW010000018.1:1614-6078 GCA_964519795.1 uncultured Ramlibacter sp.
CACAAATTTCTCGCAGGTGGCCTCGTTCTGCTCGCACCAGCCGCCGCGAACGACGAAGACGTTGTAGGCGAATGGGTTGACGTCCGGTGTGTCACCGGCCGGCCCGCTGATCCAGCGGACTGCGCCTGTCTGCTT
Organism: uncultured Ramlibacter sp.; assembly: GCA_964519795.1. GTDB lineage: Bacteria > Pseudomonadota > Gammaproteobacteria > Burkholderiales > Burkholderiaceae_C > JACMQX01. The sequence continues at coordinate 1,750 of CAZFKW010000018.1, forward strand.
CATCGCCTGCAGCGTCCACGGTTGGGAGAACACGAAGCCATCCACACGCTGTGCCTGCAGGGCCGACACCATGCTCGGTGGCTGCATGGGGGAGACCACCAGGTCCTTCTCCGGGTCCATTCCTGTCTTGCCGGCGATGTAGCGCAGGTAGCCATGGCCGAAGCCGTTGACCGAGTCCACGCCAAGGGAAAGCCCCTTGAGTGCATTGGCGCGCGTCTTGAGGTCGGTGCCCGGTGCCACGGCGATTTTTTTGGCAACATCGCCGCGCACAACTACTTCCAGCAGCATCTTGTCGGCAGTGCTGGCGATGGCCTGGAGCTTCTGCCCGCGCGCAACGGCCCGGAACATCGGGCCCGGTCCGGTGCTGGTCACCTCGGCGCTGCCCGACAGGACCGCGTTGGTGGCGCCCGGCCCGGCGATCAGCATGGTCTTGACGTTCAGGCCGCGTTGCTTCCAGAATCCGCGCTCTTCGGCGATGTATGCCGGCGAGAAAATCAGGCTGATGGCGGGCAGGGCCAGCGTGACGTCCTGTGCCTGTGCTGCCATCGGCCATGCGGCGGCCACGGCGATGGTGGCAGCCCAGCCTTTGATGATTCGTTTCATGCTTGTCTCCTGTTGATGGGTGTTGGAAGAAATGGAAATCAGGTCAGGCACTCGGCCTCGACCTGGATACGTGTGGGCTCGCCTGCTGCTTGGGCGCGGCGCAGCGCTTCGCAGTCGCGGCGCAGTTGCCCGATATCAAGCGGGTAGCCGATGTGGTTCTCCTCGAACTCCTCGAACATCTCGTTGCCGAATTCAATGGCGCGGGCCATGCTCGGATGGTTCTCGCACCAGATCTCGAGGTTGTTGCCATCCGGGTCCTGCAGGTAAACGCCCACGCCGGTGCGGTGATCAATGGCGCGGTCAATCGGCACGCCGGCATCCATCAGCCGGCCTACGAACTGGACAAGCTCGGTGTAGTCGCGCACCTCGATGGCGAAATGGTTCATGCCCACGCCTGGCGCAGCGCCGGACGGCGTGCGCGACGGAATGAGCGCGATGTCGTGGTGCTGGTAGCCGAAGCTCATGGTGGCAAAGCGGTGGTTCATCGGGGCTTCTCCTGTGGCGGTCAGGCTGTCCTGAAAGGGTCGGGCGCAAGCTGTACGAGCTGCTTGCCGAGGTTCTCGCCGGTCAGCATCGCCAGGAATGCGGCCGGTGCACTGGCGATGCCGTGGGCAATTGATTCGCGGTATTTCAGCTGGCCGTTGCGGTACCAGCGTCCCAGCCGCTCAAGACCTTCCTGCTGCCGGTGCGCAAAGTCGTAGATCAGGAAGCCGCGCAATTGCGCCCGCGCGACCAGCAGGTGGCGCATGTTGTAGACCGCCTGGTGTGAGGCGTCGGTCGGGTTGTACTGGGACATGATGCCGCAGACCACGACGCGCGCATGAATGGCCAGGTGGGGGATGACGGCCTGGTGAACGGTGCCGCCGGAGTTGTCGAAGAATACGTTGATGCCCCCTGGCGCGGCCTTTGAAATGGACCCGGACAGGTCCGTGGCGGTCTTGTAATTGATGGCTTCGTCGTACCCGAGCTCGTCGCGGCAGTACGCGACCTTGGCATCCGAGCCTGCCAGCGCAATGGTCCTGCAACCGGCCAGCCGTGCGATCTGCCCGGCTGCCGAGCCGACCGAGCCTGACGCGGCCGTGACGAGCACCGTGTCGCCAGCGCGGGGTTCACCCAGGTCGAGCAGGGCGAAATAGGCGCTCAGCCCGGGCATGCCCAGCAGGCCAACGGCCGTGGAGACCGGTGCGAGCGAAGGGTCCACCTTGCGCAGCTCGCGCGAGTCGGCAATGCCAATCTCTGTCCAGCCCAGCTCGCCGATCACGATGTCTCCGGGCTTGTAGCCTTCGAGCTTCGATTCCAGGACCTGGCCGACGCCCCGCCCCGTCATGAGCTGGCCCGGCGACACGCCGTCCTTGTAGTTTTTGGCCGGACTGATGCGTCCGCGCATGTACGGATCCATGGACAGGTAAATCGTCCGTACCAGCACCTGCCCGTGTTCCAGCGGTGCGACGTCACGCTCACCCAGCGAAAAGTCGTCTTCGGTGGGCAGTTTCATGCCGCCCACATGGTTCTTCAGCGCCCAGTACCTGGTTTTCATGTGTTCGTCCTTCTGAAACGAATGTAGGGGCATCATGCATTCATGTGACATGGTGTAAACCCTAGTGTTCAAGAGGAAATTCGCCTGAGACGATAGCGGTCATCGGAGTCATGCATGCATATGATGCCGAATAACTGACTTAAGGATTTGAAAATGGATTCCAGGAGCCGGAGCGAAATATTCACGGAATGCGGCCAGCTGGCGCATGCCTTTGCCCGCTATGTCGACAGCAACCAGGCAGACCGGGTCGCCGAGCTGTTTACCAGTGACGCGACCTTCACCCGAAAGGGCGAGTCGCTCAAGGGGCGCGAGGAAATCAGGGCTGCGATATCCCGCCGGACGCCTTTCGTGATCACGCGGCACCTGTGCTCCACCACCCACGTCGAGGTGCAGTCAGAGGACAAGGCCACGGGCGTGACGTACTTCGAGCTGCACCGTCATGAGCGCAAGCCTGGGGAAGATCCGGCCTCGCCGGCCCCGCTCGGGCAGGCGGAAGCCATTGGTGAATACCACGACGAGTTCGTGCGAACGCCGCAGGGCTGGTGTATCAGCAACAGGACCGCGCGCGGCGTGTTCCGCCGCGCGGGTTGAGGTGGCCATGATCGATTCCCACTATCCGGTTCTCGTGGCGGGCGCAGGCCCGGTCGGCATGTGCCTGGCCATTGAGCTGGCCCGTCGCGGAGTTCGCTGCCTTGTGGTCGAGAAATCGTCCGGCGAGAACAACCATCCGCGTGCCAACGTGGTCAGCCCCCGCAGCATGGAGCATTTCCGGCGCTGGGGCATTGACGAACAGGTCATCGCTGCCGGACTGCCGCTCGACTATTCGCCCAATGTGATCTTCACAACCCGGCTGTTCGGCAAGGAGATCACGCGGTTTTCATTCCCGTCGATCGCCCGGGCGCGTGCCGGTGGCGCCGACGTGATGGCCGAACACCCGCAGATCGTGCTGTCCCCCTACTTCAAGACTGCCGTGGGGCAGAACCATATCGAGCCGGTGTTGCGCCGGCATCTGGCAACGCTGCCCGCGGCCACCATGGTGACGGACTGCGAACTGGTGGCGCTGCGCCAGGACGCGGACGGAGTGCAGTGCGACCTCCACGAAGGAGGTCGGAAGATCACAGTGCGGGCAGATTACCTGGTCGCCTGCGACGGCGCGAAGAGTACCGTGAGGCCACTCCTGGACATCCCGATGGAAGGCAAGCCCAGCCTGGGCCAGAACGTCGGGGTGTTCTTCCGCGCCGAGGGCCTGGTCGAAAAATTCGGCAAAGGGGGCGCCATCCTTTACTGGACCCTGGCACCCCAGTGCGCCGGCACCTTCATCGCCATTGACGGGCGCCGTGAATGGGTCTACCAGCGCCACCTGCATGACAACGAAAAGCCGGAGCAGTTCGACGCCCGCAAGGCGGTGCGTGATGCGCTGGGTGATGACCTCCCATTCGAGATCGTGACCGTGCAGCCCTGGGTCCCGAGGCAGCTGGTGGCCGGGCGCTACCGCCAGGGGCGCGTGTTCCTGGCAGGAGACGCGGCCCACCTGCTTTCGCCCACGGGCGGCTTCGGCATGAACACCGGAATCGGGGATGCCATCGACCTGGGCTGGAAGCTGGCCGCAGTGCACGCCGGATGGGGCGGGCCGGGCCTGCTGGACAGCTACGAGATCGAGCGACGGCCCATCGCCTGGCGCAATGCAGTCGAGGCGACAGACAATCGTCATCATCTGGAGGCCTCAGCCCGGCCTCCGCAAGCCATCGAGGATGACACGCCTGAGGGCGAGGCCCTGCGCCGGGAATGGGCCGGGCGGATACAGCTGCAACGCAAGCATTTCGCGGCGATTGGCATTCACCTTGGCTACAGGTATGAAGGCTCGCCCATCGTGGTGCCGGACGGCACGCCAGAGCCGCCTGATGACCCGATGGACTACCTGCCGGTTGCACGGCCGGGGTCGCGCGCGCCACACCTGTGGCTCAAGCCCGGGCAATCCATCCTGGACACTTTCGGCACGGGCTTCACGCTGCTCAGGCTCGGTGGCGGGGCGGATGCGGCAACTGCACCGGATGCCGCCGCGCTGGTTCAGGCCGCTGCATCGCTGGGCGTCGCGCTGGATGTGGTGGATGTTGCGGGCCAGGCGGCTCGCGATGCCTACGCCGCGCCGCTGGTTCTTGTCCGTCCTGACGGACACGTTGGCTGGCGCG
>CAZFKW010000018.1:6088-7764 GCA_964519795.1 uncultured Ramlibacter sp.
TGGAAGCCGGCGGGCGCAGCGGCCGCCGCAGGCGTGCAGATGACCGCGTCCATGGAGGCGCAGGCATGACAGCGGCACACCCTGAAGGGACGAGATGCGCCGACGTCATTGCCGCAACGATGGCGCTGCAGGGAATTGACCGCATGTTCACCGTGCCAGGGGAAAGCTTCCTGGCATTGCTCGACGCGCTGGCCGACCATCCGGCCATCGACGTCGTGACCTGCCGTCACGAAGGCGGCGCGGCGCTTGCGGCTGCGGCGGATGCCAGGTTGACGCGGCGCCCAGGCTGCATTGCAGTCAGCCGCGGACCCGGCGTTGCCAACGCGATGATCGGCATCCATGTGGCCCAGCAGGATGCCCTGCCGCTCGTGGTGCTCATCGGCCAGGTCGAGCGACCGAACCTGGGGCGCGGCGCATTCCAGGAAGTTGACTATTCCGTGCTCTTCGCAGGGATCGCCAAATGGGTGGGCCAGGTGGACCATCCGGATCGTGCCGCCGAGGTGGTGGCAAGGGCGGTCGTCGCATCCATGAGCGGCACACCCGGCCCGGCCGTTGTGGTGCTGCCCGAGGATGTGCTCGCCGGATTCACGCACAGGCCCCCGCTCGGGCCGGCAGCCGCGCCCGCGTCCACTGTGTCCTCGGCATCCCTCCAGGGGTTGATTGAACGGCTGGCTTCCGCCAGGCGCCCACTTCTCGTTGCAGGGGGGCAGAACCGCAGTGCGCACCTGCGTTCGGCGTTGCAGGCCCTGAGCGAACACTGGACGATCCCGGTGGCCGTGACCAACAAGAACCAGGACCTGTTTGATAACCGGCACCCGAACTTTGTCGGCCACCTCGGGTATTTCGCCAATTCGCAGACGACCGCATTGCTCAAGCAGTCAGACCTGCTCATCGCGCTGGGAACGCGGCTGGGCGAAGTGGCATCACAGGGATACACCTTCCCGTCGCTCGCACCTGATACGGCCGGACTGGTGCACGTGCATCCTGATCCGGCGGTGCACGGGCGGCTGTTTGCCTGCGAGCAAGCCCTGGCGGTTGACGCCGGCGAGTTTGTATCCAGGCTCCTGGCGCTGGCACCGGCAATGCCGCCTTCGCGGACCGGGTGGATGGCGGCGGTCGCAGCGCACCGCATTGCGCGGCAGCCGCCCGCACCCGCGCCGGATATGGACAGCGGCGTGGACTTCGGGGCCGTCGTGCAGGCGGTCAACCAGCTCATGGACTCTGACGCGGTCATTGCCGTGGATGCCGGCAATTTTTCCACCTGGGTGCATCGGCTGCTGGAGCTCAAGCCCTCGCACGAGATGGTCGCAGCCTCGTGTGGCGCGATGGGCATGGGCGTTCCCGGTGTGCTCGCCGCCGCACTGCGGTTTCCGGGGCGCCAGGTCCTGGCGTTCTGTGGTGATGGCGGCTTCATGATGACCGGCAACGAACTGGCAACCCTCTGCATGCGGGGGACACGCCCGAGGATTGTGATCGCCAACAATGGCAGCTACGGCACGATCCGTACCTACCAGGAGCGGCAGTTTCCGGGGCGCACAGCCGCGACCTCGCTTGCCAATCCGGACTTCGCCGTGCTGGCGGGTGCATTTGGCGCAAAGGGCTTCCGGATCCGGGCGGCGAAAGAGGCGCTGCCGGTTCTGCTTGATGCCTTCGCGCATGGCGGCCCGGCAGTGATC
>CAZFKW010000018.1:7774-16642 GCA_964519795.1 uncultured Ramlibacter sp.
ACGTTGCAGCCTTGAGTACCTCATGGCCGGCGTGCGCTTGAGCAGTATTGCTGCACCGGCTTGATGACTACCCAGGAGACTTCATGAAACTTGCCCGATACCTTGTGGACGGTCGTGAGACCGTTGGATTGGTCGCGCATGGGGGCCTGATTGACGCGGGACGCCGGCTGGGAGGCGGCTCGCCGGGCCTGTTCCTGGGCGCGGCCGGTCTGGCGGCATTGCGTGGCCTGGCGGCGGAGGCCATCGACCACCGGCTCGACGAGGTCGTGCTGTTGCCGCCGGTCTGGCCCACCAGCAAGGTGTTTGGTGCCCTGCTCAACTACGAGTCCTCAAGGCTCGCGCACGGCCGGCCCAAGCTGCAGTACCCGCACCTCACCACCCGTTTCCCCGACACCCATGTCGGGCAGGGCATGCCGCTCGTGCGGCCAGCAGCCACACGGGAGTTCGACTATGAGGGGGAGATTGCCGTTGTGATCGGCGAAGGCGGGCGGCATATCCCCGCCAAAGATGCGCTGGCTGCAGTCGCCGGCATCACCTGCTACAACGACGCAACGCCACGCGACTGGATGCGGCACTCGCGGCACTTCACGGCGGCAAAGAACTTTCCTTCAACGGCCGCGATCGGCCCCTGGATCGCCACGGTGGATGGCCTTGGCGACCTGTCCGCAGTCAGGTTGCGCACAAGGCTCAATGGCGAGCAGGTACAGCAGGGGGTTCTTGGCGACCTGACGTTCACGGTCAGCGAACTGGTAGCTTACATTTCAAGCTTCACCGCGCTGAACCCCGGTGACGTGATCGCAACCGGAACCCCGGCAGGCGCCGGCTACAAGCGCGCGCCGCCCCGCTTTCTGGTGCCAGGGGATGTGGTGGAGGTGGAAGTCGATGGCGTTGGCATTCTGTCCAACCCGGTTGCCGGGGAGTGATGCTGCGACAGTAACTGGACCACGCTGATGTCGGGCTGGGATTGTGAGGCTGCCTTGGTCTCAAGGAAGCGTTGAAGGCCCTGGCGGCCCTGGTAGACATGTTCGTGCATGAGCATTTCAGCCCGGTCGGGCTGTCGCTGCTCGAGCGCATCGAACACGAGGCGATGCATGCCCAGTGAGCCGATGACCACCTGGCTGAGCTGGGCCAGGTTCTCGAAAGTGGCGGCGATCGTGCGGGCGCCTGCAAGAGGGATAAGGCCAGTCTGCTGGACAAATTTGGACAGGGTTTCGTTGCCGGCCGTCTGGACGATCGTCTCGTGAAAATCGCCATTGAGGTCACACCAGCGCCTCACATTCTCCACGGTGAACCGCTCGACCCGGGACAAGGCTTCTGTCTGCGCAATGTTCTCGCGCAGCAGCGACTTGACATCCGGCGGCATGCCCCGCTCGGCAACTACCCGGCACGCCATGGCTTCGAGCCCGCCGCGCACCGCAACCCCATCGGTGATTTCCTTGATCGAGAAGCCCCGCACGACGAAGCCGCTCTTGGCCGTGTAGCGCAGCAAGCCCTCCTGCGACAAGGCGCCAAGCGCAAGCCGGACAGGCGTTCGCGATACGTCCAGCTGCTTGGACAGCGGTACTTCCATCAGGTGGGACCCGGGCGGAAACTCGCCGCTCAGGATCATTTCCCGGAGCTTGAGGAGGACGACCTCGGCTTGCGTAATCATTGGCGCTGATTATCCGCCTGCGTGGACTGTCCCACGAGCTTTCATGAAGTCTGTGCTTTGCGTCAGCTCAACACCACACTGCTCAGCCGCCGCCGGTAAGTCGCCACCACAGGATCATCCGGCGGGATCTGCCCGTCGGCCACCTTGATCTTCGGCTTTTCAATGAGGTCCAGGATGGCGATGTAGGTCTTGCGGGCGAGGTCTTCGTTCCATGCCTTGTCGCGCATCAGGATCTCCAGCAGCTCGTCCATGGCCTGGGTCCATTCCTGGCGGGCCATCAGATGCTGGGCCAGGCCGAAGCGGGCTTCGAAGTCGCGCTTGTTGGCGGCAATGCGGGCGTCGTAGGCCTCAGCGGACTGCGCGCCGGGCGTGAGGCCTGATGATGCGTCGAGCGCCGTCATCCAGCGTTGCAGGCTGTCGAACTGGCGCACCAGCGACGCCTTGGTGATGACCGGTGCGAAGGCCACCTTGGCGTCGTCTACCCGGCCCAGTTGCAGCAGCAGGCGGACGTAGTCAAAGCGGGCGGTGTCGTTGGCCGGGTCGGTGGCCACGGCATGCTGGAGCTTTTCAAGCGCTGCGTCGGGGTCCGCGGCGGCCAGTTCGTCCAGCGGGGTTTCTTCGGGCTCTGGGTCCTTTTCCGCGGCAGGGGGCACATGCTTGTCCAGGAACTCCTTGACCTTGCCTTCCGGCAAGGCCCCCATGAAGCCGTCCACCGGCTTGCCGTCCATCAGCAGCACGCAGGTCGGGATGCTGCGGATGCCAAAGGCGCCGGCCAGTTCCTGCTGCTGGTCGGAGTCGATCTTGACGAGCTTGAAGCGGCCTTCGTAGGCGGTTTCCAGTTTCTCCAGGATGGGTCCGAGCGTCTTGCAGGGACCGCACCAGGGCGCCCAGAAGTCCACCAGGACAGGCGTGGTCATCGAGGCGGTGATGACCTCGGCTTCAAAGTTTTCGGTGGTGACGTCAATCATGGGTGGTAACTTTGGGTGTAAACGTAAAATTCAATCTCTGAAAGCTCCGGGCAGGCCGACTGCCCACAACAAAGCCATTTATGACTCAAGCCCTCATCGGCGTCGTCATGGGTTCCAGTTCTGACTGGGACACCATGCAGAACGCAGTCCAGATTCTCCAACAGTTCGGCATTGCGCATGAGGCCCGGGTTGTATCGGCCCACAGGATGCCGGACGAGATGTTCGCCTATGCCGAAGGCGCTGCCGGCCGGGGGCTCAGGGCGATCATCGCGGGTGCGGGAGGTGCTGCACATCTGCCGGGCATGCTGGCTTCCAAGACCACCGTGCCGGTGCTGGGCGTGCCGGTGCCGTCAAAACACCTGCAGGGCGTGGATTCGCTGCACAGCATCGTGCAGATGCCCAAGGGCATCCCGGTGGCCACATTTGCCATCGGCAATGCCGGGGCGTCCAATGCCGCGTTGTTTGCCGTGTCCATGCTGGCCAACGAAGACGCCAGCCTGCGCGCCAGGCTGGAGGCCTTCCGCACCGAGCAGACGCAGGCCGCACGCAACATGAGCTTGCCGGCCGCATGAGCGGCATCGACAAAGCGCAGGTGATCCTCCCTGGCGCCACGCTGGGTGTGATGGGCGGCGGCCAGCTGGGCCGCATGTTCGTGCATGCCGCACAGCAGATGGGTTACTTCACGGTGGTGCTCGACCCCGATGCATCCAGCCCGGCCGGGCTGGTGAGCCACCACCATGTCAGGACGGACTACCTTGACCCGGCAGGGCTGGCCCAGCTGGCCTCGATCAGTGCGGCGGTGACCACCGAATTCGAGAATGTGCCGGCTGCAGCGCTGGAAACACTGGCATCGCAACGTCCGGTTGCGCCCGGCGCGCAGGCAGTGGCCATTGCGCAGGACCGGGTGCGCGAGAAGGCGCATTTCGGCCGCTGCGGTGTTCCGTGCGCGCCGTATGCGGTTGTGGAGTCGCAGGAGCAACTCAAGGCCGTGGGCGACGAGCTGCTCCCCGGCATCCTCAAGACCTCGCGGATGGGCTACGACGGCAAGGGCCAGGTCCGCGTGAAAACACGCGACGAACTCATGGCAGCCTGGATGCGGCTCGGGAATGTGCCCTGCGTCCTGGAGAAGATGCTGCCGCTGGCGGCCGAGTGCTCGGTCATTGTGGCGCGCGGGCGCAGCGGGCAGATGGTGGACTTCCCGGTGCAGCTCAACATCCATCGCGACGGCATCCTCGCCGTGACCCAGGTGTTTGGCGGCAACGTGGCGCCGGGCCATGCGTGCGAGCTTGCTGCTGCTGCGCGCTCCATCGCGGCCGGGCTGGACTATGTGGGTGTCCTCTGCGTTGAATTTTTCCTGCTGGGCGATGCCGCATCGGGCGGTGGCTCCTGGGTGGTCAATGAAATGGCACCGCGCCCGCACAACAGCGGCCACTACACCATGGACGCCTGCGATGCCTCGCAATTCGACCTCCAGGTGCGCGCCATGACCGGCCTGCCGCTGGTGCAGCCGCGCCAGCACAGCCCCGCTGTCATGCTCAACCTGCTGGGCGATCTCTGGTACACCGCTGCAGACGAGCCGGCCACGCCGCGCTGGGCCGAGGTGCTGGCCCTGCCTGGAACGCACCTGCACCTGTACGGCAAGCTGGATGCGCGCAAGGGCCGCAAGATGGGACACCTCAATGTGACGGGCGCTAGCGTGGCGGCCGTGCAGGCAGTGGCGGAGCAGGCGGCAGGAATCCTTGGCATCGGCAGGTGGTGCAATCCATGATTCTTGACGGACGCGATCCATCCGCCATCGCCCAGGCGGCGCGCGTGCTGGGCGCAGGCGGCCTGGCGGGTTTTCCGACCGAGACGGTGTATGGCCTGGGCGCTGACGCTTCCAGCGATGAAGCTGTGGCGAAGATCTTCGCCGCCAAGGGCCGCCCCAGCGATCACCCGTTGATCGTGCATGTGGCGGGCGCCGCCGATGTCCCGCATTTCGCCGCAACTGTTCCCGCCTTTGCGCAGAAGCTGATCGACGCTTTCTGGCCGGGTCCGCTCACACTGATCCTGCCGCGCCGCGTGGGTGTGGCAGCGGCCAGCGCCGGCGGGCAGGACTCCATCGGTCTGCGTTGCCCTTCGCATCCGGTGGCGCAGGCCCTGCTGCAGGCCTGCCGCGCGCTGCCGGGCGATCCGGTCGTCGGGCTGGCGGCGCCCAGTGCCAACAAGTTCGGCCGCGTCAGCCCGACCACGGCCGCCCACGTGGAAGCCGAATTTGGCGGCGGACTTCTGGTGCTCGACGGCGGTCCCTGTGAGGTGGGCATCGAGTCCACCATTGTTGATTGCACACGCGCATCGCCGGTGCTGCTGCGACCGGGAGGCCTGGGCCGGGGAGAAATCGAGGCGGTGTGTGGCCTGCGGCTGCTGTTGCCCGAAGAAGCCGGCGGCAGTGCACCGCGGGCGTCAGGCACCCTGGAGGCGCACTACGCCCCTGACGCCAAGGTGCGCCTGATGGACGCAGCGGCATTGCAGACGGCCCTGAACCTGCTGGGCGCCGACGCGGCCAACATCGCGGTGTATTCCCGCGCCATCCTGCAGACGCCCTCGCCCCACGTGCTGCGCCGGCGGATGCCGGACGACGCTGCCGCCACCGCGCAGCAACTGTTCGCCGTGCTGCGCGACTTCGATGCCCGGGGCGTGCGGCTGATCTGGGTCGAGACGCCCCCCGCCGATCCAGCCTGGGAAGGTGTCCGCGACCGGTTACAAAGGGCTTCGGCCGCCTAGGATGGCGGCGCCTTGACACTCGTTAAACTAGCCGCTCACGCTTTGGAGATTTCAATGACAGGACTTTGGTTGCGCCGTGCCCTTCTTGCTGCTGCGGCTTGCCTATCGGGCGTCCTGCTGGCCGGTTGCGGCTCCAGCAGCACGGTGTCGGCCCTCACGCCGGCCAGGATCGTTGTGTTTGGCGATGCAGCCGCCTCGCTGGGCGCGGGCGGCGCCGGCCGCCATACCGTCAACGACGGCACCACCAACAACTGGACGCTCCAGGTGGCGGTGCAGTTCTCCCGCCCTCTGGCCAGCCTCGCCGATGGCGGAACCAGCCATGCCATGGCCCATGCGCGCGTCACGGCCCCGGTGGACGCCGCAGGCGGTGCCAACCCGCCAGTCACGCAGCAGATCACCAACTTCCTGGCGACCGATGCGATCGGCCTGAACGACCTCATCATCGTCAACGCCGGCACCAGCGACATCCTGGTGCAATCCATGGCCCTGATCGCCGGCTCGCAGTCCAGCGCTGACGCCATCGCCAACGCTGGCCTGGCCGGCAGGGAGCTTGGCGGGCAGATCCGCCGGCTTGTGACTGCCGGCGCGAAGTATGTGGTTGTCGTTGGTCCTTACGACCTCAGCCGCACCCCATGGTCCGCAGCGAGCGGGCAGGGTTCTGCCATCTTCCAGGCCAGCGGGAAGTTCAACGAAGAGCTGCTGGTCTCCATCGTGGACCTGGGCGCCAACGTCCTGTACGTGGATGCGGCTTTCTACTTCAACCTGGTTACCGCCGAGCCCAACAGCTATTCGTTTGACAATGCGGCGGCTGCGGTATGCAATTCGGTGGACCCGGGTCCGGGGAACGGTACCGGTTCCGGCCAGGTGAACTCGGCGCTTTGCACCCCTGCGACGGTCAATGTGGCCGACTACAACAAGTATGTCTTTGCCGACGGCGTCTATGCGACGCCCCAGATGCAGCGCCTGTTTGGCGAGTACGCCCATTCGCGGATCCGCGAACGCTTCTGAGCCCCCGCCGCCCCCGGCTCAGAACCGGTAGCCCACGCCCAGGCTGATCGTGACCGGGTCCAGCCGCGTGTCCAGCGTCTGGCCGGTGGACAGCGTGGTCCTGGTTTTCAGGAAGGTCTTGGCGATCATCCCGTCCACAAACCAGCGCTCATTGATGGCAAAGCTCACCCCCGCCTGGATGGTCAGCGCCAGTCTGGAGTCCACCGACAGCGTCGTCGGCGTGGCGGGCGTCCCGCCAGTCAGCGCAGTGAGCGCGGCGGTACTGCGGGCTTTGTAGAACTTCGCATAGGTGGGGCCGGCGCCCAGGTACGGCCTGAACTTCGCATGGGCCTCGCCGAAGCGGTATTGCACCAAAGCCGTGATGGGCAGCGAGCGCACTTGCCCGATCTTGCCCGCGCCCAGGATGGCGCCGTCCCCGGTCAGCTCGTGCGTGAACGGCAATGCCAGCGGGACGTCAATGGCGATGTTGTTGGTCACCATGTAGGTGATGCCACCCGACAGGCGTGTGTCGTCGCCCACGTCAGCCTGCGTGCCCGGAAAGCTGGGCGCGGTCAGGTTGCCGCTTTCGACCTGCGGACTGATGTTGGTGGCGCCCGCGCGCACCAGCCAGCTGCCCGCGGTCTGTGCCGTCGCCGCAGCGCACAGGGTCAGCGCAGCAGTTGCCGCCGTCATCCGGAATGTGGTCTTGAGTTGTGTCTTCATGAAGTTGTCTCCTGGTCGTGGCAGTCACAGCCAGCCGGCTGCGGCGAGCTCGCGTGCGGCAAACTGGGCGATCAGCTGGTGGCCATATGGCGTGGGATGCACGTCGTCGGCAAAGGCATAGCGCGAGATGTCGCCGGCGATGACGTTGCTGGCATTGCAGATCAGGGACGTCCCCGGTGTGGTCGGTGAACTGCTCAGGGCGTTGGGTCCGCAGGCCACCGCCGTGTTGTTGGTGACGCCATAGGCAGCGGGGTTGGCATTCTGGTCCTTGCTGGTTGCGTACAGGTCGCCCAGCCGCACGCCTGCCGTGCCGCTGAGCGACGCGGCCAGCTGGGCATTGAAGGCCTGGACCATTGCATCAACCAGCGCCTGCTGCGGGGCGCCCAGCGTCTTGACGAATGGCGTGCCGGCCACGTCGGGCATGTTGAGCACCAGCACGTATTTCGCGCCCTTGCCCGTGACCTGCGCCTTGATCAGCGCACCCAGCGTGGCGCCGGCGGTGGCCAGCGCGGTGACCGCATCTTCCGGCGTGGCGGGGCCGCCTGGCAGCCCGAAGAAAGCCAGCTGCATGAACACATCGTTCGCGCCGGCAAGGACTGTCACCAGCTCCGTGCCGCTGTAGCTGCCGCCCGCAACCGCAAGGTGGGCGGCAAACTGGTCGGCCACCGGCTTGGCAGTGAGGCCGAGCGTCGTCTGCGAGCCATAGAGTGGTGACTGCAGCGCCACGGAGTTCGGGCCGGCCGGGTCCGTGATGCGGGCGCTGCCCTGGGCATAGTTGCGGCAGGCCGCGTTGGCGGTGACGGCTGCACCGGTCAGGCCCGGAATGTTGGGCGCAAGCCCGGTTTCCGCAGCGCAGGGCGCCGGCAGGCCGTAGGTGGCGGCAAGCCGGTCAACCCACATCTCGCCGCCGGCGCCGCTGCTGACGGTCCAGCGTCCGCCGCCGCCCGTGCCGGCAGCCAGGGCTGCAATGGTGCCGACGTTGGGGTTGCCGACGTCACTCAGGCTGTCGCCAAAGGTCACAAGTGCGCTGAACGAAACCTTCGTCGAAGTGTCGCCGCCGCCGCCGCCGCAGGCAGCGACCAGCAGGGCCGCGCCGATCGCGGCCAGCGTTGTCCGGAATCTGGTTGTCATGGGTTCTGTCTCCTGCAATCGCCTGGTTGAACGGGTAAACTGCGCAAAAAGAACGGTCGTTCTATTTTGCAGAAGACATGTTACGACCCCTCCCTGCTTGCACAGCAGGGGGTATTCACCAAGGAGTCAAAGAAGCTCTGGCGTGACGCACTTGCAGCGCGCTGCCTGCAGGTCAGGCATGCTCAGTGGCCGGCAACGTCGCGCCGGGAGTCGCCGGCGCGCTGACTGCTGCCGTAGCGCAGCTTCATGGTCAGGATGGCGCAGGCCAGTCCCAGCGTGATGGCGTTGGCCACCACCACGGGCCAGGCCGCGAGCATCAGGCCGTAGAGCAGCCAGAAGAAGACGCCAAGCGTGAACACGCTGTACATGCCCAGCGAGATGCCGCTCACGTCACGGGTGCGGAAGGTGTGCACGGCCTGCGGTATGAAGCTGCAGGTCGTGAGGCTGGCTGCTGCATAGCCGATCAGGTCCATGGTGTCCATCAGTTGTCCTTTGCGGCCCAGTCGATCAGTGCATCCATGGCAGGTCGCGCCGCGACGGCATTGGGGTGGTTGGCAATGGCCACCAGCACATAGCGGCGGCCGCTGGCTGCATGGACATAGCCTGCCACGCCGGTCACGTCGCGCAGGCTGCCGGTCTTCAGGT
>CAZFKW010000018.1:16652-21862 GCA_964519795.1 uncultured Ramlibacter sp.
GCCCGGCTGCGCCGCAGCGTGCCATCAACGCCCGTGATGGGCAAGGAGGACATCAGCTCGGGCATGAGCGGCGATGCCCATGCCACCTGCAACAGGCGCGCCAGGCCGGCGGCCGTGATGCGCTCGCTGCGCGAGAGGCCCGAGCCGTTGTCCAGCAGCGGGGCATCCCCCCCGACGCGCGCCTGCCACCAGCGGCCGACCACGTCGCGCGAGCCCTCCAGCGTGCCGGTGCCCTTTTGCTGCAGGCTCAATGTCAGGAACATCTGCTGGGCCATCACGTTATTGCTGTATTTGTTGATGTCACGCACGACTTCCGGCAGTGTGGGGGACACCGATTCCAGTGCCGGTGTGAGGCCTGCGGGAACGGTGCCATCACGCACCTTGCCGCCCAGCCTGCCGCCCAGGTGTCGCCACACGCCCTCGATGGCGCGCGCCGAAAAGCTGTTCGGGTCAGCGTAGGCCACGGGCCAGACGCGCTCGCCACAGGAAGCTGGGTAGCTGCCCGCAAAGCTGATGCGTGCCGGGTCGCTGAAGTCCGGCTTGAGCGCAGCCCGGTAGTCAGCGCAATCCAGGGCAGACAGCGGCACTGTGGCCTGCATCTGCACGCCGGCCATCGGTGGCTCGAACGCGACCTGCGCCACATTGGCATGGCGGTCAGGCATGAAGCTCATGACCACGGACTTGTAGCTCACCAGCAGCGCATCGGGCGCGGCGTTGTAGGGGCGCAGCGGTTCGCCGTCGAAGCTGGCCGCATCCTGCGGCGCGGTCGCAAAAGCCGAGCGGTCCAGCACGATGTCGCCGGCGATGTGGCTGATGCCCAGTCCCTGCACGCGGCGCATCAGCAGCCACAGCCGCTCCACCACGAGCTTGGGGTCGCCCTGGCCCTTGATGTACAGGTTGCCCTGCAGCGTGCCGCCCTGCACCGTGCCATCCATGAACACGGGCGTGTTCCAGGTGAAGGCCGGCCCCAGCTGCTCAAGTGCAGCAAAGGTCGTCACCAGCTTCATGACCGAGGCCGGGTTGACGGGAATGGCGGCCCGATGCGACAGGCGGGGCGCGGTCCTGCCGTCCACGTCGGTGACGAGCAGTGTCACCGCATCCAGCGGTATTCTGGCCCTTGCGAGGGCCGCTGCGATTTCCGGCGGCAGCGGGGTCTGGGCTGAGGCCGGCGCGGCCAGGACAGTGAAAATGGCGCCAAGAAGGACGCTCGTGCGCAGCGAGGCAAAATGGGGTGCGCGAATTGTGGACATGCAGAACTGAGGTTGACAGCTGCCAGTCTACCGTCTTGCCCGCCCATGCCCCCCTCCTGCTCCCTGACGCGCCGCCGCCGGCCCGTTGCCCGACAATGAACGCCCGATGAAACTGCTTGCCTTTGACACCAGCACCGAAACCATGTCCATTGCGGTAGGGCATGGCAGCGGTGTGTGGCAGCACACGGGGGCGGGCGGTGCGCAGGCATCTTCCAGCCTGATTCCCGCCATCCTGTCGCTGATGCAGCAGGCCGGCCTGCAACTCTCAGAGCTGGACGCGATTGCGTTCGGCCGCGGGCCCGGCTCCTTTACGGGACTGCGCACGGCCTGTTCCGTGGCGCAGGGCCTGGCCTGGGGCGCGGGCCTCAAGGTGCTGCCGGTCGACACGCTGCTGGCTGTGGCGGCACAGGCCCGGCATGAGCATGGTGCGCAGCGCATCGTGGCCGCGCTGGATGCGCGGATGGACGAGATGTATGTGGCGCGCTACGACTTTTCACTACATTCCGCGCCGGATGCAGAGCCCGAGCTGATGCGGCCCGAGGTGCTGGAGGTACCGCCGGGCTGGGCGTTGGCCGGCAATGTGTTCCAGGCCTACAGCAGCCGCTTCGCAACCGGCCTTGCGGACGGTGTCCCGCAGTACGAGGCGCTTCCTCTGGCACCTGCCATGCTGCGGCTCGCGCCGGCCATGCTGGCCGCCGGCCGTGCCGTTTCTGCAGAACTCGCACTGCCGCGCTACATTCGCGATAAAGTTGCAAAAACCACGGAAGAACGCGCAGCCGAACGTGCCGCTCTCCAACAACTGCCATGAGTGCCGTCCTCAAGACCATTGAAGCCCGGTTCGAGCCGCTGACTGATGCGTGGCTGGATGAGGTCCTGCGCGTTGAACTGTCGGCCTATGCGCACCCCTGGTCGCGCGGCAATTTCCTGGACTCGATCAAGTCCGGCTACCAGGCGCAGATGCTGCTGGCCGATGACACCCTGCTGGGTTACTTTGTGGCCATGAAGGGCGTCGATGAGGTCCACCTGCTCAACATCACTGTCGCGCCCGCCTGGCAAAGCCAGGGCTGGGGCCGCGTGATGCTCGATGCGCTGTCCCTCTGGGCGCGCGGCGAGGGAGCGGAATGGCTTTGGCTGGAAGTGCGGGTAAGCAACCACCGGGCCGAACGCATGTATGAGGCCCAGGGCTTTCGCCGCGTGGGTGAGCGCAAGAACTACTACCCTGCCGCCGAGGGCCGGCGCGAAGACGCCATCGTCATGAGCCTCAAGCTGTGAGCATGTCGTCATGACACTGCAACTCGACGCGCGCCGCCGCGCCATGCTGCTTGAAATGAATGTGAAGGTCTGGACAGACCCTCGCGAGACGGCGGCGCACGCCGCTCCTGCGCCACGGGCTGCTGCTCCCGCTGCGC
Source organism: uncultured Ramlibacter sp. (assembly GCA_964519795.1). GTDB lineage: Bacteria > Pseudomonadota > Gammaproteobacteria > Burkholderiales > Burkholderiaceae_C > JACMQX01. Next base: position 19,312 of record CAZFKW010000018.1, read on the forward strand.
CATATGTCGCCAAGGCGGCATCACTGGTCGCTCCGCCCGCTTCAGCGCCGGTTGCCCGCCCGGTGCCAGCCGCTACCCCGGCGGCCCGCGCACCGGTCACACTTCAGCCCCGGCCTGCGGGCGTGGAAGCCATGGACTGGGCGGCCCTGGAGCCGGCGGTCGCTGCCTGCCAGGCCTGCCGGCTGTGCGAAAGCCGCAGGAATACTGTTTTTGGTGCCGGCAGCCGCGCGGCTGATTGGCTCATCGTCGGCGAAGCGCCCGGCGAGAACGAAGACCTCGCGGGTGAGCCCTTTGTCGGCCAGGCCGGCAAGCTGCTGGACAACATGCTCAAGGCCATCGGACTCAGCCGCCAGGGTGAGGGCAGCAGCGGCGCCTATATTGCCAATGTGCTCAAGTGCCGCCCCCCGGCCAACCGCAACCCGTTGCCTGAAGAAGTCGCGCAGTGCGAGCCCTTCCTGCGCCGGCAGGTGGAACTGCTGCAGCCCCGCATCATCCTGGCCCTGGGCCGGTTTGCCGTGCAGTCGCTGTTGCAAAGTACCGAGCCCATCGGCAAGCTGCGCGGACGCGTTCATGAGTACCACGGCGTGCCCGTCATCGTGAGTTACCACCCGGCCTACCTGCTTCGCAGCCTGCCTGAAAAGGCCAAGGCCTGGGCCGACCTCTGCCTGGCCATGGATGTGGTGCGCCAGGCCCGGTGAACTCCCTGCCGCAGGGGCTGCGGCGCCCACGCAGACAAGCGTGAAAAATACCGCAGCAAAAGACCCGCTTCCCCCGGATCAAGCGATTGCGCAACAGCCCCTGCTGTGCTAATTTGCAAGCGGGGCAAGAGGATGTAGCGCGCCAGGCGCTGCACCGCTGCCCCGATGTCGTCAATCATGCCTCCAGCACCCCCGCTACCGGGAGAAGTCTCATGCGCCGCGCTCACAGTTCCTCAGTCTATCCGCCGGTGTATTCCCACCCCGGCCCCGCGAGCCGCCAGGTGCGCCGCCTTCGCCCCGCCATGCTGGCGTTGTCCATCGCTGCGGCGTTTACCTCGCTGCCGATTGCGTCGCAAAACGTCCTGCCTGTGCACAAGGCTGACGTGGTCGGCACTTCCACGCGTTCCTACAACGCGGCGGGAACCCAACTCACCGTCACCACCACCAACGGCCAGGGCGCCAGCCACTCGGCCATCAACTGGCAGAGTTTTTCCATCGGCGCGGGCAATGCCACGCGCTTCCAGCAGCCCAATGCCGCGAGCCTGTCGATCAACCGCGTGGTGACGAATGTGCCGTCGCAGATCTTCGGCACGCTGTCATCCAACGGCAAACTCGTGCTGGTCAACCAGTCCGGTATCACCGTGGGCGCAGGCGCCGTGGTGGATACGGCAGGCTTCACGGCCTCGGTGCTGGGCATGAGCGATGCCGACGCCGCGGCGGGCCGCATCCGCTTCAACGCCGACGGCCTGGGCCAGGCAACGGGCGCCTTGCGGGTGGAAGGCAACATCATTGCGCGTGGCGGTGACGTGGTGCTGATTGCGCCGGACATCCAGGTTGCGAAAACGGCGGTGGTCGAGGCAGAGAACGGCACGGTCATTCTCGCGGCGGGCCGGCGGGTTGAAGTGACGGGGCGCGGTCTGGAAGGCATCGTCATGCAGGTGCAGGCACCAGCCGACAAGGCCGTGAACCTGGGCACGCTAAGGGGCGATGCTGTTGGCATCTTTGCGGGGCAGTTGCGCCACAGCGGGATCATCCAGGCGAATGGGGTGTCCATGGAGGGCGGCCGCGTGGTGCTGCGTGCGCAGGACCTGGCGGAAGTCAACGGCAGCATCCAGGCCGGCCGCACCATCAACGGCCAGACCAGCGGCGGCAGTGTGGAAATCAGCGCGGGCCATGTGGCCTCGCTCAACGGCAGCATTGACGTGCGCGGCAGCGCTGGCGGCGCGGTCACGGTGGCCGCGCAGAACATCCTGCAGGGCGGCCAGGTTGACGCATCGGGCACAGCCGGTGGTGGCAGCATCCAGATCGTGGCACGCGACTATGTCGAGCAGACGGCAGCGGCGCAGGTGCGCGCCGACGGCGGCAGTGGCGCGGGCGGCACGGTGCGCGTGCAGGCCACCGCTGAAGCGGGTGAAGTACTGAGCTCGGCCACCATCACAGCCGACGGTGCGCAGGGCGGCTCTGTTGTGGTCGCGGCGCCGAGTATCCGCTTGCAGGCGGCCAGGGTGGGTGCAGAAGGCCTTGCCACCGTCAACGGCTCGGGCGGCTCGATCAGAATCGGCGGTGGGCGCCAGGGCAATGACCCCGATGTGCCCGACTCCCAGTACGTTTTCATCAACAACGCCACCATCATCAATGCGGGCAGCCGGCGCAGCGGCAAGGGCGGCACGGCCATCGTCTGGTCGGACGGCGTCACGCGCTTTTCAGGTACGGTGCTCGCCCGCGGCGGCAGCGATGCCGGTGATGGCGGCTTCATCGAGGTCTCCGGCAAGGAGAGCCTGGAGTTCCGGGGCATGGCCAGCGCCGGCGCGCCCAACGGCGCCAATGGCACGCTGCTGCTGGACCCGAAAAAC
>CAZFKW010000019.1:0-1300 GCA_964519795.1 uncultured Ramlibacter sp.
CACGCCAAACACAAAGAACTGCGTCGCCACAAAGAGGGCGATGGACAGGGTGATGAACACGCGGTACACCCACGACACCGGCGTGTACAGCAGCAGCCAGCGCCGCTCTGACGGCGACTCGACGGGTGGCTCCTGGTCCTTGACGCCGTACACCTTGAGGTTCCACAGCCAGGTCAGGTACTTCTGGCCGCGCTGCGCCAGGTTGGGCATCTCGATCAGGTCGCAGAGGATGAAGTAGGCGTCGTAGCGGAGCAGCGGGTTGCCGTTGATGACCAGTGTCGAGACGCCGGCCACGACCATCACGTTCCAGGCCAGCGCGCGGGCCAGGCCCGGCTCCACCACCACCCACACATACATGGCCAGCGCCGCGACAAAAAGCTCGGTGAGCATGCCGGCGGCGCCCACCACCGCGCGCCGGTACTTTGACTCGAAAGCCGAAGCGGACGATGCGTCTACATAGGGCGCCGGCGCAAACACCAGCAGCATCAGGCCCATCTCGTGCACGCGCCCGCCCCAGACCTTGGCGGCAAAGCCATGGCCCAGCTCATGCAGCAGCTTGACCACGGGGAACACCGCCGCCATGACGATCAGGTTGCTGCCCGACAACAGCTGGTCCGACAGGTTGTTGGTGAGCTCCCCCCAGTGGCGGCCGGCCAGCACCAGCGCGGGCAGCACCACCGCCAGCCAGACGATTGCCCCCGTGCGCGAAAAAACCCATGCCACGTGCGGCGCCAGCGCGCTGATGAAGGCGTCGGGGTTGACCAGTGGCAGCTTCAGGCTCATGGGGTTGAGCAGCCACTGCTTCCAGGTCTGGTTGCGCCGCTTCTTCCAGCGCTCCAGCGTGCGGGCCGCGTCGGAGGTAACGTCGGAGCGCAGCAGGTCGGCGCCGTGCAGCTGCATCAGCAACTGCACCACTTCTTCCTGCGTGGGGATGTCACCGCTGCAGGCCGTGGCGCCGGCGCACAGTTGGTCCCAGATGTCCTGCACGGTGTTGAGCCCGTCCATGCGTTTGACAAACTCATGCGCCACGCCCGAGAGCCGGTGGATCTTGTTGCCCGCCGGGTCCTGGATGACGTGCCAGACCACGCCGCGGTAGACATGCCGCGTGACACTGGCCTGCGGCACAAACTGCGGCTTGAGCGGTGCGACGTTGTGCCACGAGGGGCTGAACAGGTTGCGGGTCATGGGCGTGCCAGCTTGGACGGGCCTTAAGGCAGCCAGCTCCACAGCTGCAGGCGCAGCCAGTCGAACATGCCGTGCGTCACCACCCACCACAGCGACTGCTCCGCCGTGGCGATCT
>CAZFKW010000019.1:1340-6109 GCA_964519795.1 uncultured Ramlibacter sp.
CCGTGAAGGGCAGGGCTTCAGACGCAATGCCGGCAATCAGCAGCTTGCCCGGCTGGCCCTCCCTGACGTGCCTGATGTCGCGCTCGTCCACCTGGACGATCACGCGGTAACCCTCCAGTGGCGCAATCTCGAAGAGCTTCTTGCCTTGCTCGACGGGGGAGCCCACCAGCTGGCTGAGGTCGCCCGACACGACCGTGCCGGCAAAGGGCGCGGTGACGCGGGCGCGGCGCATTTTCTCGGAAGCGAGGCTGAGCTGCGCCTGCGCCTGGCGCACCTGCGCTTCGGCCACCTGGGCGCTGCCCATCTCGTGTGTGGCCAGCGCCTCGCGCAGCTTGCGCTCGTGCTGGTCTTTCTCGCCGGTCGCCTTGGCCAGCTCGACCTTGAGGTCGTTGTCTTCCAGAACGGCAAGCAGTTGCCCCTCTTTGACGACGTCGCCTGCGCGGGCGTGCGTGCTGGCTATGAAGCCCTCAAACGGCGCGCCCAGTGTGCGCACGGTTTCACCCTCAATCACGGTCTTGCCCGTGACGCGATAGTCCACCGGCACCAGCACCATGGCTGCCGTGACGAGCACGATGGCGACGGCGGCCGTCTTCCACAGCAGGTGGCGCGGCCCGAACAGGCGCACGCCCAGCGCCTTGACGGCGGCCATGCCGCGCGCGAGCATGCCCTGGCTGGCCAGGCGCCGGTCTTCCACCACCGAGCCGAGCATGCCCGCATAGGCGCGAAGCCACAACACGTCTTCGTCGGTGCACTGGCGCTCCGTGTCCTGCCACTCAAGCGTCATGACCGCGACGCACTTCAGGCCGAGCGTGAGCGGGCAGGTCAGGACGGACGTTGCGCCTTGCTGGGCCATGAATGCTTCGTGTGCGCTGTAGACGGGGCCGGGTGGGGGAGGGGTGCTGGGTGTGGCCGGCTTTGCGGTGGCGGCAGTAGATGTGGTGGTTGCCGTGGCTGAAGCTGCGGCGGTTGTAGCGATGGTGGCTGCGATGGTTGCTGCGACCATGTCAGGCAGCCGTATCAGCTCTGCTGCATCCAGCGCCTCTTCCATCACGCTGCGGTAGCGGGTGGCGAGGATGCCGTTGCGCTCTATCCACGCTGTGTCGGAAATTGCCTCGACCCGCACCTTGTCTTGGTCGACCAGGCCAATGCCCACGCGCGCGCAGCCCAGTTGCCGGCTCACATCGCCAACGACCGAATGGAGCAGTTCGCGCAGGGGCGCGGGCTTGAGCGCGCTGGCAATGGCCTCCATGACGGAGCCCAGCCGCTCGGCACGCATGACTGACACGCTCTGGTCGCGCCGGCCGAGCGACTCGACGATCCAGCCCAGGCCCCAGTGCAGGTAGCGCAGCAGTGCCCGGGCATCAGCCTCCGGTCCGCTCGTCTCGACGGCGACTGCGCCTGTGACTTGCCCGTCCACAAGTATGGGGTAGCCCACATGCCAGAGGCCGCTCTGCGCGCGGATGAGCACACCGCGCTTTTGCGAGAGGCTGTCCTCCACCACCTTGCCCAGCCGCGCCAGGTCTTGAGCGGCGTCGGGCCAGGTGGCAATGGGCAGGAGCTGGCCCGCAGCGGCGTCACGCAGGAGCAACGCGCCCGCCGTAGTGCCAGGCACGTGGCTGCACACCAGCTGCAGCCATGCAGAAAAGTACGAACGGGAGTTTACGGGCGCAACAAACGCCAGCCAGGGGTCGATGCCACCCTCCGCTGCCTCCTTCTCCATACCTCGATTAGTTTGTACGACTGCCACAGGAATAAAAATTGTGGCCTAAAGTGTAGCTGGAAGAAGCGGTGGTTTCGTCAAGGCGCCGTGGTGTTGCGCCGCCTCAGGGTGAGCCATGCCAGGACGGCGGTAGCCAGCATGACGGCCGCGCTGATGGCCGTGGCCGCGACCATGCCGTTGACATACCCCATTTGTGCCGCAGCCAGCAAGGGCGCGCCCGTGCCGGGCGGCAACTGCGCCGCCATGGCCATGGCGCCGCCAATCGTGGCGAAGGCGTCGCTGCCCGCCTGCGCCAGCCCGGCAGGCACGGCTTGCGCCATGTGGCTGCGATACACAGCCGCTGCCACACTGCCCAGCACCGCGATGCCCAGTGCGCCGCCCAGCTCCGAGCTTGTTTCTGACAAGGCCGACGCCGTGCCCGCACGCTCGGGTGGCACGCTGCTGACGATGATGTCCGTCGTCAGTGCCACGACCGGCACCAGGCCCAGCGAGAACACGACGGATGCTGCGACGACGATAGCAAGGCCGCCGGCCTCCACGCCGGTGAGCAGCACAAAGCCCGCAGCCGCCGTCAGGAGCCCGGCCACCATCAAGGGCACGGTGCCCGTGCGCCTGGCAATCAGCGGCACGATGAACGAGCCCGCAATGAAGCTGAAGGCCGAGGGCAGCGTCCACAAGCCGGCCTGCAGCGGGCTCATGCCCAGTACCAGCTGCAGGTATTGCGCGACATACAGGAATGACGCAAACATCGCAAAGAAGCCCAGCAGGTTGACGCCAAGCGCCGCGCGGAAAGCCGGGCGATGGAACAGCGCCAGGTCGATCAGCGGTGAGGCCAGCGTGCGCTGCCTGCGCACGAACACCACGCCAAGGGCCAGCCCGGCGGCAATGGTGATGGCCGCCAGCACGGACGGGCCATGCTCGGCCAGGTGCTTGACGCCGTAGATGGCGGAAAGCACTGCCGCCATGGACAGCGCGGCGCTTGCAAGATCAAGTTTCCCGGGGGTCGGGTCGCGGTACTCGGGCAGCAGCAGCGGGCCGAGTATCAGCAGCAACACCATCACCGGCACCGCCAGCAAAAATACTGCGCCCCAGTGGAAATGCGCGAGCACGATGCCGCCCAGCAGCGGCGCAATCGCTCCACCCGCGGAGAAGCTGCCGATCCAGATGCCGATAGCCACGGTGCGGTCGCGCGCGTCGGTGAACATGTTGCGGATGAGCGAAAGCGTGGAGGGCGCCAGCGTTGCACCCGCCACACCGAGCAGGGCGCGCGCTGCGATCAGCTGTTCGGCGCTGCTGGCCATGGCCGCCAGCACAGACGCCACACCGAAGGCCGCCGCGCCGATGAGCAGCAGCTTGCGCCGCCCGATGCGGTCGCCCAGCGTGCCCATGGTGATGAGCGAGCCAGCGACGAGAAAGCCGTAGATGTCCACGATCCACAGCATCTGCGCGGCGCTGGGCTTGAGGTCGGCAGTAATGGCCGGGATGGCCAGGTTCAGCACCGTCAGGTCCATCGAGTAAAGCATGCACGGCAGCGCGATGACGGCCAGGCCGACCCATTCGCGGCGTCCGGCGCGGGCGGGGACCGGATCGACGGCCGCAGGGTCAACGGTTACGGGCTCAATGGTGGCTGAATCTGCCATGGTTCCGGGTCTCCTCTACCCACAACGAACGGCGCATGCGGGAATCGACACGCGGCTGGCAAATGTATCTCAGGCCCGGGCGGGAAGTGTCAGGATGCCTGCAACAGGTTGTGAGAAGGGCCTGGCATCCAGGTGAGTGGCGTCCAGGATGTGACGCTGTTATTGCTTCATCGGAATCACAGTACCCGCCGGCAGCGCCACTGCTGTCACCGAGTTCTGCGGCGAGCCTTCGATGATGCGGTCAGAGTACGTCAGGTACACCAGCGTGTTGCGCTGCCTGTCCACCATGCGCACGACCTGCAGCTTCTTGAAGACCAGCGAGATGCGTTCGCTGAAAATCTCTTCCTGCTTCTCCAGCGGCTTGCCAACGAAGCTCACCGGCCCGGTCTGGCGGCAGGCAATCGAGGCTTCGGCCTTGTCCTCGGCCAGGCCGATCATGCCCTTGATGCCGCCCGTCTTGGCGCGCGAAACATAGCAGGTCACGCCCGCGACCTTCGGGTCGTCATAGGCATCGACCACGATCTTGTGGTTGGCACCCAGCAGGATGAACACGGTGCTCACCTCGCCGATCTGCTGGCTGTTGGCGCCGCAGGCAATCAGCAGGGAGGCGAAGACTGTGGCCGTGGCGGCAAAGTATTTCTTCATGTGAGTTCCCATTGATTACATGACCTTGGTTCAGCGCCGGGCGCCGAACATCTGCACCCAGTAGATGCCGGCCTCGCTCGCCTTGTTGACGGAGAAGGCAATGCCCATTTCGTTGAACTGGCCGCCCATGAGGTTCTGGCAGTGAGGCGGGCTCTTGATCCAGCCGTCGACGGCAGCCTCGGGTGTCTGCTGGCCGGCGGCAATGTTCTCGCCGACGGAGCGCCAGTTGTAGCCGCCGCGCGTGGCTCGCCCGGCCGGCTGGCTGCCATCGCGCGCGCGGTGGTCAAAGTAGCTGTGCGTGGACATGTCCTGCGCATGATCCATGGCGATCTTGCTGAGTGTGTTGTTGAGGTTGAGCGGCGCGGCGGGGCCATAGGACTTGCCGCCGCAAAGACGCGGCTGGGAGCGGGCGGCGTTGACGAGTTGCAGCACGCGCTCTGCCACGTCGCCTGTCTGTGACGCCGCCACCGGCGCGAATGGCGCCGCCAGGACGATCCAGGTCTGGGGACCCTGCTGGTACACGCCGATGTCACTCAAGCCCGGCTCGGTGAGCGTGCTGCAGTAGTTGGCCGCTACCGAATCAGTCACAGCCTTGACACCCTGCGGGCCGCTGAGCCAGAGGTTGGCCGTGCGCGTGGCGCGGTATCCCTGCGCTGAGAGTGCATCAGGCAGCTTGGCGCCGTCCGCCAGCCCTTTGGCAGCCTGCGTCAGTAGCGGGTTTGTTGTGAAGCCGGCAGCAATGCCCGCGCGGCCGCCGCAGCCCA
>CAZFKW010000019.1:6119-7649 GCA_964519795.1 uncultured Ramlibacter sp.
AAGTCTATTCCAACGTCACCGGCATCGACGCCGCAGCCCAGGGCACGAACCGCGTTGAGTGCGCTGATGAGTTCTGTACTGGCAAGTGCTGGTGCCGGGGCCAGGGATGCAGTGACGGCCGCTACCGACAAGGTCAGCGCTGCAAAAAAGCTGCGCGCCAGCCAAGGGCGGCGCGGGAAGCATTGAGGAGTCTGGTTCATTCGTGGTCCGGGTGATGCATTGGCCGACTGAGCAACTACGCCTATCGTGAAGCCCGTTTGTAGTTGTTTCATGTAGCCCTGTTCTGGAAGTGGCTGGGCGGCTGCCCCATCGCGCTCTTGAACATGGCCGAGAAGGCACTGTCGCTCGCATAGCCGCTGGCGGCAGCCACCTGGCTCACAGGCGTGCCGCGCGCCAGCAAGGGCAGGGCATGCGCCAGTATGGCCTGCTGGCGCCACTGCTGGTAGCTCAGGCCCAGCTCGTCGCGGAACAGCCGCGCCACGGTGCGCTCACTGGCGCCAATGTCGGCCGACCACTCGCCCAGCGTGGCGCGCTCGGACGGCGCGCGCAATACGGCTTCGCACAGCGCGCGCAGGCGCTTGTCACCATTTTGCGGGTGGGGCAGGGGCACGCCCAGGGCCTGAACATCGGCATGTGTCAGTTCGTCCAGCACCAGCGACGCCAGCAAGGCCTCGCGCTCTGCTGCAAGAGGTGTGTCCAGCGCCTGCACCAGCTCACGCATGAGCGGCGTAACCACCAGCATCCGGCAGCCGTCCCATCCTGCAGGCGTGGCGCTGGCGTCGATGTAGAGCGTGCGGAACTCGGCGGCTTCCAGCACATGAATGGCATGAAGCGCGCCAGGCGCAATCCACACGGCGCGGGAAGGCGGCACGATGTAAGTCACCTCATCAGGCGTCGCTGCCGTCACCTGCACGATGCCCGTGGCGCAGTAGGCCAACTGCGACCAGGCATGGCGGTGCGGCTCGAAGTGGGTGTCTGCCGGCATCGAACGCGCGCGCACGCGCACCGGTCGCTGCCGGCTCGGCGTGAACGGGTCAGTGTCACCGACGGGCGTGAAATTGATGCGGGGTGTGCGGGCCATCAGCGGGCCTTGGATTGCATGTCAGCGGTGTACACAGTCTTGTCCGGAATTCGCTAAAAGCTGGCGATATGTCGCATTTCAGCAGGCGCACCCGATACTACGATACCGCCATGAGTTCCACAAGCACCACCACTCTTGAACCCATGCTGCCCGTGGTCAGCCTGCGGCAGGACGCCACCGTCATCGGCCTCGTCGGCCTGGCGCACGGCATCAGCCACTACAGCCAGCTCCTGCTGGCGCCGCTGTTCCCCTGGCTCAAGGATGCGTTCAACGTCGGCTATGCGGAGCTGGGGTTCGTCATGACGATTTTCTTCGTTGTGTCTTGTGCAGTGCAAGCAGCGGCGGGCTTTGTGGTGGACAAGTTTGGTCCCCGCCCGGTGCTGTTCGCCGGGTTGGCGCTGCTGGGCTTGGCCGCATTCGGCTTCTCCATCAGCACAGGCTACTGGATG
>CAZFKW010000019.1:7659-20924 GCA_964519795.1 uncultured Ramlibacter sp.
AACAAGAAGGTCAGCCAGCCACGCCTGGGCCATGCCTACAGCGTGCACGGCATCACCGGCAGCCTGGGCTGGGGCTTGGCGCCGGCCATGCTGGTGCCGATTGCGCTGGCGTTCTCGTGGCAGGCGGCGCTGGCCAGTGCGGGTGTGCTCATATTCGTGGTCCTTGGCATACTGGTGCTCAACCGTGACAAGCTCACGTTGCCCGTCGTGGCACCCGTTGCCGCCAAGGCGCAGCCCGAGGGCAACTTTGACTTCCTGAAGATCCCTGCCGTGTGGATGTGCTTTGGCTTCTTCTTCTTCTACGCCATTGTCATCAGCGTGGTGCAGATTTTCGCGCCCGAGGCTGCGCGGCACCTGCACGCGGTACCGGTTGCCATGGCTGCGCTGTGTCTCACGGTGTACATGGTCTGCAGCGCGGGCGGCATGGTGCTGGGCGGCTTTCTGGTGGCAGACCCGGCGCGCGCGGAGAAGATCGTCGGGTTTGGCTTTGGCGGAGCAGCGGTGTTTGCACTGGCGCTGGGTCTCGTTGCAATGCCGTCGTTCGTTGTGCCTGTGCTCTTCGGATTCATGGGTTTCGTCTCCGGCATTGCAGGGCCGTCGCGCGACATGCTGGTCAAGAAGTCCGCGCCTGACAACGCCACGGGGCGTGTGTATGGCGTAGTCTATTCGGGGCTGGATATAGGGCAGGCGGTTGCACCGCTTTTCTTCGGGCTGCTGATGGACAACCGGCAGTACAGCGCGGTGTTCATCGGGCTGGCGGTGGTGCAGGGGGTTTTGATTGCCAGTGCGTTCAGGGTGCGGAAGGTGCGGCGGACTGTTTCGCTGGCACCGGCTTGACGCGTTCTGGCTCTGCGTGGCAAAGCCATGCCTACTGCAACTGCGGTTCAAGCAAGGTGAGCCTCTCCTTGCGCAACAACTTCTTGAAGCCCGCATCGAAGCTCACCAGATGCTCACCCATGTGCGTGACCACGGCGGCCAGCCAAGCATCAGGGAGGCTGTTTGCTGTCAATTGCTGGTCAAGGCACAGTTGCCGCAGCGATGGCCATTCTGCGCCCACCTGAGGCATGTCCACGCCGGGAATGGCCAGCAGCGCATCCACAAAACCCACTGCGTCCTGTATGGGCGTTGCCTGTTTGAATATTTTTGGATTGGTGACAAGCCGCAAAAAACTCGCAACAACCAAAGGCACCAACTTGACGCTCGTACCGGATGCGCAGCTGATCAATGCGTCGCTGAGCCACTGGTTGGCAACCTCGTGTTGGGGATGGTCGCCTCGTGATGCTGCTATCAGCACGTTCACGTCAGGCATCATTTCAAACCACCTTCGGAATCCAGAGCATCCAGCATCGACTTGTTGCTCAACGGGTTGATCCCGTCAACCAAGCCTCCTTTGCCAGGATAAACGGGGATGACGGGTGCTTTGCTCTTGCGGGTGCTCCGCAGGCCGGCAGCCGCCCTCAAGCGCAGTTGCAAGCCTTCCTCGATGAGTTTGGTCAAGCTTGTGTGCCGCAGGGCAGCAAAGGCTTTTGCGTCGGCCAGCAGTTGATCGTTGATGTCGAGTGTGGTCTTCATGGGATAAAGTATACAGATTTCTGTACGCATTCACGAGTCCCAACCGCCACCATCGCCCGGTCAATCCCGTCATCCTCCGGAATGGTTTGCTGGAAGCCAACTAGGCTTCGTGGCGGTACCCAGGAAAGAAGAAGGGCCCGCAGGCCCTTCCCTTGACGCATGGAGTCTTGCGGGTTTCTGTTACCCCTGCTGGAGTGCAGGACCCGTGCCGGGCAGCAAGTTCGTCTACTCACCCGCTCTCGAACTGTCTTGCATTTAGTTTAGCTTGCGGGGTTGTCGCCAGAAACCGATTAAAAGTCGTAAATTTCACTTACTTTTCGCCCAATCGCCAAGATTTCGATTAAACAAGGTGCTCAGTATGGCCTGGCTGACGAGTGGAACCAACTAGACGGCGCTCTTGTGCCGCGCGATGCAGGTGTCCAGCACCTCTGCATGGTCCTTCTTCCACCAATTGCCCGTGGAAAAAATCTCGACCTCGCTGTAGCCCGCAAACCCCTGCGCCTCCACCCAGCCACGGATTTTCGGTATGTCGATCACGCCGTCGCCCATCATCCCGCGGTCTTCCAGCAGGTGGTTGGTCGGCGTGAGCCAGTCGCAGACGTGGAAGGCCAGCAGGCGCTCCTTGCCGGCGCGGGCGATCTGCTGCTCCAGCTTCGGGTCCCACCACACGTGGTAGACGTCCACCGCCACGCCCAGCGCGCCTGACTTGTCCGGATCAAGTTCGTCGCAGACGTCCAGCGCATGCTCCATGGTGTTGATGCAGGCGCGGTCGGCGGCATACATGGGGTGCAGGGGTTCGATGGCCAGCGGCATCCTGTTGGCGCGTGCGTAGTCCAGCAGTTGCGCGATGCCGTCTTTCACCTGGCTGCGCGACAGCGCGATGTCCTTGTGCGCGGCTTTGCCGGCCAGTGCGCCGGGCAGGGCTCCTACCACAAGCACGAGGCAGGCGGCATTGAGTTCGCAGGCTTCGTCCACGGCGCGGCGGTTGTCGTCATGCGCGGCCTTGAGGCCTGCAGCGTCAGCTGCAGGGAACATGCCGCCACGGCAGTAGCCTGAGAGTTCGAGGCCATGTTGTTTGACGAGGCTGGATACTTTGTCCAGTCCGACGGCCGCTACCTGGTCGCGCCACGGCGAGATCGCACGGATGCCTCGTGCCGCGCAGGCCTCGATGATCTCGTCGAGTGGCATGTCCACGCCATGCTGCTTGCGGATGGTGGCGGTGTTGATGGACAGCCAGCGGTGGTCAGTTGAAAAGTCGCGCATGTTGAATGGAGGGGTTCTCGTTGAATGTGCAGGTGCCTGCGGCAGGATGTGGTTGTCGCTGGTTCGTTGATTTGTTTGCGGGGGAGCCAGCCGTTCAGGACGATAGCGACGCGCCGCCACAAATCTGGATGTCCTGCCCGGTGATGGCAGCCGCAGCCGGCGAGACGAGGTAGCTCACAAGTGCCGCAATTTCATCCGGCCGGATGAGCCTGCCGATGGGTGGTACGCGGGGCGATGCCGCCTGGCGTGCCGGGTCTTCGAGCATGGCGGTTTGGGTCGCAGCGGGCGAGACAACGTTGACTGTCACCCCCTGCGCCACGACTTCTGCTGCCCAGCTGCGCGCGAGCGAAGTCAAAGCCGCCTTGGTGGCCGCGTACTGGCTGCGCCCCGCAATGCCGCGCGCGACGCGGCTGCCGATGATGACGACGCGGCCGAAGCCTGCCTGGGCCATGGCGGGCACGGCGATGTTGGCGATGCAGGTCAGGGCGTTCACATGCAGTTGCCACATCAGGGCCGCATCCGTGGCGTCGAGCGTGCCGAGCTTGCCGACACGCAGCACGCCGGCTGCGTGGACCAGCACGGCCACGTTCGCCACCGCGCGTGTCGCCGCTACGGTGGCGGCCGCGTCGCAGAGGTCCACGGTCACCTGGGTGAATGCCGCGTGCGTGATCTGCGGTGCCGCAACGTCAAAGCCGCGGACGTGCCAGCCCAGGTCCAGCAGGGCCTGTGCAATGGCAAGGCCGATGCCCGAGCTGCTGCCTGTGACAATGGCGCTCGCGGCGCTCGTCACTGGCTTGCTCCAGGCGTTGATCGAGGCGCTGCTGGCATCATTGATGGGGGGCTCAGTCGATCCGGATCTTGCCGTCGGTGATGATCTTCTGCGACACAGCCATGTCGGCTGTCTGGAATTTCGCGAAATCATCCGGCGAGCCGGGGGTCAACACCAGTCCCTGCTGGATCAGCTTCTCGCGCATGTCGGAGGCCAGAGCCTTGTTGGTCTCGGCATTCAGACGCTGGGTGATCTCGGCTGGCAGCTTTGCCGGCGCCCACAGGCCGTACCAGCTGTAGAACTCGAAGCCCGGAATGGTTTCGGCCACGGTCGGCACCTCCGGCAGGTTGGGCGCGCGCTTGTCGCCAGTCACCGCTACCACGCGCAGCAGGCCCCCCTTGTGGTACTGCAGCGAGCCGAGGATGGGGTCGATGAAGCCGTCAATCTGGCCGCCGATCAGGTCCTTGAAGGCCGGGGCTGTGCCTTTGTACGGCACAACGGTGTACTCGATTCCGCTGGACTTCTTGAGCAGCTCGGTGGCCATGTGGCCGCCCGAGCCCACAGAGCCGACGGCAAATGTCATCTTGCCCGGGTTGGCCTTGGCATAGGTCACGAGCGACTTGATGTCGGTGATGGGCAGGTTCTTGTTGATGGCCACGGACAGCGGCGCCTTGGCCACGAGTGCGATGGGCGTGAAGTCCTTGACCACGCCATAGGGCACGGACTTCATGGTCATCGGCGCCGATGTGAAGGTCGATGCATTGAACAGCAGCGTGTAGCCATCTGCCGGTGCCGTGGCCACTGCGGCAGCGCCGATGGTGCCGTTGCCGCCCGGGCGGTTCTCCACGACGAACTGCTGGCCCAGCTGGTCGCTGAGTTTCTGCGCCAGTTGCCGGCCCACTGCGTCCAGCGTGCCGCCAGGCGGGAAGGGGATGATGACCCTGACGGGCCGGTTGGGGTAGGCCTGCGCCATCGCGCCCGCTGCCGACGCTGCGAGCGCGGCTGCTGCGAATGCCTTGAGGAAAGTGCGTGTCTTCATGGTTTGTCTCCTGTTGATGGTTCTACGCGCAAAAAATTGACTGTCATCCCGGGCTTGACCCGGGATCCATGGCGACGTGAAACGGGTTCACGTGCACGCCTGGATGGATTGCGGATCAAGTCCGCAATGACAGGATTCATCAGTTCACCCCGTGCAGCGCCAGCAGCGTCTTCATGCGCTGCGTGGCAAGCTCGGGCTGCTCCAGCAGGTTGGCCGCATCGGCCAGCCTGAACAGTTCGGCAAAGTGCTGCAGCGAGCGGGTGCTCTGCTGGCCGCCAACCATGGTGAAGTGGCTCTGGTGGCCGTTGAGCCAGGCCATGAACACGACGCCGGTCTTGTAGAAGCGCGTGGGCGCGGCAAAGATGTGGCGCGACAGCGGTACCGTCGGGCCGAGGATGGCGTGGAACTTGTCAACGTTGCCTTGAGCGAGCTCACCCAAAGCAGCGCTGGCGGCGGGCGCGATGGCGTCAAAGATGCCCAGCAGCGCGTCGCTCTTGCCGTGGATGTCTGCGCTGCCAAAGCCGTCGCCGGCGATCAGTTCTGCGTAGTTGAAGTCGTCGCCTGTGTACATGCGCACACCGTATCCGTCAGCCCCTCCGGTAGCCGGCAGGCGCCGCCGCATCGCGATTTCCTTGTCCTTGTCCAGCAGCGAAATCTTGATGCCGTCCACCTTGTCCGGGTGGGCGTTGATGATGCCCAGCGCGGTGTCCATCGCGGCGTCGACATCGTTGCTGCCCCAGTAGCCCTTGAGCGCAGGGTCGAACATGTCGCCAAGCCAGTGCAGCACGACGGGTTGCTTCGCCTGACTGAGGATACGGTCATAAACACGCTCATAGTCGGCAGGGCTTTTGGCTACGCGCGCCAGGGCCCGGCTGGCCATGACGATGAGCTTGCCGCCGAGTTTCTCGATGGCTTCCATCTGCTCTTCGTAGCCCTTGATGACTTCATCAACCGTTGTGACCTGGTCGAGCACCAGATGATCGGTACCGCAACCTGAGGCCACGAGGGCGCCGGGCACGTCTTTGGCAGCATCGAGCGAGCGGCGGATCAGCTCGAGCGACGTAGGCCAGTCCAGGCCCATGCCGCGCTGCGCCGTGTCCATGGCCTCCGCCACGCCAAGTCCCAGCGACCAGAGGCGCTGGCGGTAGGCGATGGTTGTGTCCCAGTCGATGGCACAGTCGATCCATGGGTCGATGGCGGCGAGCGGGTTGGCGACGACGTGTGCTGCGGAGTAGGCGATGCGGTTGAATCTGGGCGCGCCGGTGGGTTTGACGGGCGTGGTGCCGCGCACGGTGTAGGCGGCGAGCTGGCCGTCGGGGGTGGGTAGATTGAGAGTCAGGGGCATGGGTTTGTCCAGGTACGGGTTCAGTGTTTGGTGGTGGCAGCAGAGGCAGATCCGGAGGCGACGGTTGCCGCGTTCGCGGCAGTGCCTGTACCAGCAGTGGCGCCGGTGGTGTTGACGGCTTGCGGCAGGATGGCCGCAATAACGGCGACGTTGTCCAGGTCACCAAGTCCCTGGCTGATCGCGCGGTCCAGCAGCTCTGCATGTGCCGCAGTCAGGGAAAGATCCAGCCCGGCATCACTGCCTTGCTGGAGTATCAGCGCCAGGTCCTTGCGATGCTGGCGGATGCGTGATGCAGGTGTGAAGTCCTGCGCCACCATGCGTGGGCCGGCCACGTCCACAGCGCGCGAGTACGCGGGGGATTCGCGCAGCAGGCCGAGGAACTGCGTGCCGTCCAGGCCCAGCGTTGTTGCCAGCGCCAGGCCTTCGGCCAGAGCAGCGCGGTTCAGCCCGAGCACCAGGTTGCAGGCAAGCTTGGCGCGCACGCCAAAACCCTGTTCACCCACATGGCGGTGTTTGGGGCAGATGTCGATGAGCAGGCTTCCCCAGCGCTCGCACACCCTGGCGCTGGCGCCGAGCAGGCCGAGTGCCTCTCCCTGAGCGATCTGGCGGCTGGAGCCGAGCAGGGGCATGTCGGCAAAGTCGGCGCGGCGGCCCACGGCTCTGGCTGCTTCTGCGGTGGCCTGCACGCTGGCGGTCACGCAGCTCAGCACAAACTTCACCTGTGCGCAAGAAGCAGCGGCCACCGACGTTGCGCAGGCCAGCAGGGCGGCGTCGTCCAGCACGCAGATCAGCACGGCCTCGCATTGCTGTGCAAGTGCCGCAGCATCTTCCACCAGCTGCACGCCAATGACTTCAGCTGCAGCGCGTGCAGCCGGTGAGGGGTCGCAGCCCGCCACCTGGTGGCCGCAGGCCTTGAGCCGCGCTGCCAGCGCCTGGCCTACCAGGCCGAGGCCCAGGATGCCGATGGTGCCGGGCGGCGGGTTCATGGGTTCAGGTGATCACAAGATCTGGCAGTCAGATCTTCAGCGCAGGAACATCCACCCAGCGGCGTTCCTTCCAGCTGTCGAGCGCCGCCTCGACCAGCTGCACGCCCTTGGCGCCCTCGGGCAGCGTCCACTTGTAGGGCTCGTTCTCGACCACATGGCGGATGAAGTGCTCCCACTGGATCTTGAAGCCGTTGTCGTACACCTGCGTGTCCGGTACTTCCTGCCACTGGTCGAAGAAGTTCATGTTCTGCTTCTGGTCCGGGTTCCAGACCGGGCGCGGCGTGTTCACGCGGCTTTGCGCCTTGCAGCCGGTCAGCGTGGCAACCGCCGAGCCGTGTGTGCCGTCAACGTGGAAGGTCACGAGATCCTCGCGGTTCACGCGCGTGGCCCAGGACATGTTGAGCTGCGCAATCACCTGCTCGCCGCCGTGGCCGACGAGCTCGGCGGTTGCGTAGGCTGCATCGTCGGCCGTGCACTCGTAGGGTTTGCCCGATTCGTCCCAGCGCGTCGGGATGTGGGTGGTGCCAATGCACGACACGGACTTCACTTCGCCGAAGAGGTTGTCCAGCACATAGCGCCAGTGGCACATCATGTCCAGGATCATGCCGCCGCCGTCTTCCTTGCGGTAGTTCCAGCTCGGGCGCTGGATGGGCTGCAAGTCGCCCTCGAACACCCAGTAGCCGAACTCCAGGCGTACGCTGAGCATGCGGCCAAAGAAGCCGGCACGGCGCAGCATGTCGAGTTTGCGCAGGCCGGGCAGAAAGAGTTTGTCCTGCACGGCGCCATGCTTGAGGCCTGAGCTTTCTGCCAGGCGCGCAATCTCCACGGCTTCGTTCAGGTTGGTGGCTATCGGCTTTTCGCAATACACATGCTTGCCCGCGCGGATGGCCTTGGCCAGCAGGGTGGGGCGCATCTGCGTGGTGCCGGCGTCAAAGAAGATCGTGTCGTCCTTGTTGGCCAGCGCTGCGTCGAGGTCGGTGCCCCAGCGCGCGATGTTGTGCGCCTTGGCGAGCGCTTCCATCTTCTCGGCGTTGCGGCCGATGAGGATGGGGTCGGGCATGACCTTGTCGTCATTGGACAGCGTCACGCCGCCCTGCTCGCGGATGGCGAGGATGGAGCGGATCAGGTGCTGGTTCATGCCCATGCGTCCGGTGACGCCGTGCATGATGATTCCGAGTCTTTGTGTTGGCATGGGGGATACAGGCTGCCCCTTGCGGGGCAAGCTCCTTCAGTCAGTCAGGTATGAGATTAGTTTTGAACGGCGAGCCCGGCAGCCTTCACCAGCACGGCATTGGTCTTGATCTCTTCCGTGATGTAGGCGTCGAACTGCTCGGGCTTGAGTGTCCAGGCGTCGGCGCCGAGCGTCGCGAAGCGCTCCTTCACCTCGGGGCTGGCCAGGGCTTTCACGACTTCTTCCTGCAGACGGTTGACGATGTCGCGCGGGGTTTTGGCCGGCGCCATCATGCCGATCCAGAAGTTGAACTCGGAGCCAGGCACGCCTGCTTCAGCGGTGGTCGGCACATTGGGCAATGTGCTGGCGCGGCGCGGTGAACCGACGGCAAGCGGCACGAGCTGGCCGTTGCGGATCTGGCCGATAACGGGGGCAATCGGCGAGAAGTAGTAGTCCACGCGGCCGGCCATCACTTCAGTCACCGCTTCGGCTGAGCCCTTGAAGGGGATGTTCATCGCGTCGATCTTCGCGGCGAGCTTGAACTTCTCTGCATTCAGGTGGGTGGCGCTGCCCTGGCCGGCAGAGGCAAAGTTCATGCTGCCCGGTTTGGCGCGCGCGGCAGCCAGCAACTCCTGCAGGGTCTTGATGTTCTTGGAGGGCGACATGACCAGCACGTTGGGTGTGGACGAGATGGGCGTCACGCCCACGAAGTCTTTTTCGGTGTCAAACGGCAACTTCGCAAAGGTGGACGGGCTCACCGTGTGCGATGACGAGTGGACCATGATGGTGTAGCCATCCGGTGCGGCCTGCGCAACTGCGGCCTGGCCGATGGTGCCGCTGGCGCCGGCGCGGTTGTCAATCACAAGCGTCTGGCCCAGGCTGGCGCCCATCTTGTCGGCAATGGCGCGGGCAATGATGTCGGTGGTGCTGCCGGCCGGGAACGGCACGATGACGCGAATTGGTTTGCTGGGCCAGGCCTGTGCGTGCACGGCGAAGGGGACAAGAATGGTCAGGCAAGTGACAGCAGCCAGGGTGGCGCGACGGGTGAAGTTCATGTTGTCTCCAGAAGGAAAAGGGGCACGCCCCGGGTGTTAATTAACCAATGGGTGAATTATAAGCACGAAGAAATCCAGCACGCAAATGCCACAAGGCGCTCAACGGAGTCTAATTTCTAAGTACATACCCGAGGATGACGTCAGTCATGTGGGACAGACGCTCGTTGCGCGCCTTGGGCGTCATCAGGTCGCGGCCGAAGATGGCCGACAGGGTGTGGTTGTTGGAGAGGTAGAAGTAGGCCAGCCCGGCGATCGAGATGTACAGCTGGATGGGGTCGATGCCGCCGCGGAAGATGCCTTCAGCCTGGCCGCGCGCCACGATCTCGCCGAGCGTCTGGATGAGCGGTGAGTTCATCTCGCGCACCCTGTCCGACTTGCTCAGATGCCTGGCCTGGTGCAGGTTGGCACTGTTGAGCAGGGTGATGAATTCCGGATGCTCGATGTAGTAGGTCCAGGTGAATTCAGTCAGCCGGCGTATGCCGTCCACGGGTGACAGGTCAGTGAGGTGCAGCGTCTTCTCGGCCTCGCGGATGTCGGCATAGGTGCTCTCCAGCACGGCCAGGAACAGGTCGTCCTTGCTGCCGAAGTAGTAGTAGATGAGACGCTTGTTCACGTCGGCCCGCTCGGCGATCCTGTCCACCCTGGCGCCGCCCAGGCCGTGCAGTGCGAACTCGTCGCGCGCCGCAACGAGGATGGCCAGCTGCGAGCGGTCAGCATCACGCGAGCGTGGTTCGGGAGCGGAGGTCTTGGTGGCGGACATCGGGGTAATTACTAACTGATTGGTGAATTAGAGCGCGTTTCCAGCTTGTTGTCACCCGCAGCGCGATTCAGGGGCAAAGGGATAATCGTGCCATACATGGACAGCAAGGCAGATACAGCATGACACAACAGGCAGCCGGGCATCTCGTCGTTGAGTGCCTCATTGAGCAGGGGGTGGAGTTTGCATTCGGCGTACCGGGCGAGAGCTTCCTGGCAGTGCTGGACGGCTTTCACGCCTACGAGGGCAAGATCCGCTTCATCACCAACCGGCAGGAGGGCGGCGCTGCCTACATGGCCGAAGCGCATGGCAAGCTGACCGGACGGCCGGGCGTGTGCTTTGTGACGCGCGGGCCGGGTGCCACCAATGCCTCCATCGGTGTGCATACGGCCTTCCAGGACTCCACGCCCATGGTGCTCTTTGTGGGCGATGTGGCGGCCGACATGCGCGACCGCGAGGCCTTCCAGGAGGTCAACTACCTGACGTTCTTCGCACCGCTGGCCAAGCGCGTTGAGCGGATTGACGATGCGCGCCGCATCCCCGAGTACATTGCCCGTGCCTTCGCCACCGCATTGAACGGGCGCCCCGGGCCGGTCGTGCTGGTCTTGCCGGAAGACATGCTGACCCATGTGGTGGACGTACCCGTGATGCCGCGCGTCGAAGCCGTGGAAGCCTGGAGCGACCCGGGTTCGCTGCGCCGTCTGCGCGAGATGCTGCTGGCGTCGCACAAGCCGCTGGTGATTGCAGGCGGTGGCGGCTGGACACAGCAGTCCGCCCAGGCCCTGCAGCGTTTTGCCGAGAACTGGAAGCTGCCGGTTGGCAATGCTTTCCGTTTCCAGGACACGTTCGACAACCATCACCCGCTGTATGCCGGCGACGTCGGCATTGCCGTGAACCCCCGGCTCGCGGCGCGCATCAGGGACAGTGACCTCATCATCGCCATCGGCCCGAGACTGGGCGAGATGACGACGGACGGCTACACCCTGCTTGAGGCACCACGCCCAAAGCAGAAACTGGTGCACATCCATGCCAGCGCGGAAGAACTGAACCGTGTCTACCAGGCTGACCTTGCCATCAATGCCACCATGAATGCCGCTGCCCGCTCGCTGGAGGTGCTGACGGCTCCGGTGTCGGTGCCGTGGGAGGACTGGGCGAAGGCGTGCAATGCGGACTACCTCGCCAACCTGCAGCCGCAGGCCTTGCCGGGAGATATCGACATGCCCGCCATCGTCGGCGTGCTCAAGAAGCACTTGCCTGCGGACGCTGTATTGACCAACGGTGCAGGCAACTTTGCCAGCTGGATCCACAGGTTCTTCAAGCACCACGGCCTGGCCAGTGGCTTCAAGACGCAGCTGGCGCCGACCGTTGGCGCCATGGGCTATGGTGTGCCCGCCGGCATTGCTGCGGCCATCACCACGGGACGCGTGGCGTTCACGATTGCCGGCGACGGCGATTTCCTGATGAACGGGCAGGAGCTTGCCACTGCGGTGCAGCATGGGGCCAGGAGCATCGTCGTGTTGCTCAACAACGGCATGTACGGCACCATCCGCATGCACCAGGAGCGCGAGTACCCCACCCATGTCAGCGGCTCGAAGCTGAACAACCCCGACTTCGCGGCGCTGGCACGGGCTTACGGGTATGCCGGGGTGCGCATCACCAAGACCGCGGAGTTCGAGCCGGAGTTTGTGACTGCACTCGCGCGGGCCGAGGGTACCTTGATCGAGGTCATGCTGGACCCGGAGGTGATCACGACGCGCGGGACGCTGGGTGCGATTACTGAGGCGGCGCTGAAGTGCAAGTGAATTGTCATTGCGGGCTTGACCCGCAATCCATGCTGGCAAGAAGTATCGCCGCGTCAGGGCGCCATGGATCCCGGGGTCGAGTCCGGGATGACAAGGTTTTGTCAATGAAAAAGGGCCACTTGCGTGGCCCTTCTCGTCCAGGCAAGCCGCAGCTTACTTGACGTGCTTGCCGATCAGGCCGGCCATCTCGAACATGGACACCTGGGCCTTGCCGAAGATTTCCTTCAGCTTGGCGTCGGCGTTGACCATGCGCTTGTTGACCTTGTCTTGAAGATTGTTCTTCTTGATGTACGTCCACAGCTTGGACACCACTTCGGTACGCGGCAGCGGGTTTGCACCCACCACTGCGGCCAATGCGGCGCTGGGGGTCAGGGCCTTCATGAACGCGGCGTTGGGAGTGCGCTTCTTGGCCGGGGCCTTCTTCGCAGCTACCTTCTTCGCGGGAGCGGCCTTCTTGGCGGGCGCTGCTTTTTTCGCAGGCGCTGCCTTCTTTGCCGGAGCAGCCTTCTTCGCTGCTACTTTCTTTGCCGGAGCTGCTTTCTTTGCGGGTGCAGCCTTTTTGGCGGGGGCTTTTTTAGCCGGAGCTTTTTTCGCAGTTGCCATGATTGATTTTCCTTCTAGAAGTTGATTAATCACCAGCTAAGAACTGCTTCTTCACTGGCAAGGCGGATGCTACTGGAGAAAAACGCCGTTTCCAAGCGAAAAAACACTTTTTTCACTCTGGCGTGTGTTTTTTTTTCATTGGGGCGCAGGCGCTTTTCTCCTCTGAAAAGCGCCTGCGCACGGTTTGCGATGCACATGCTCAGCGCTTTTTGCCCCCTGCGAGGATCAGAAAAACGCCCGCGAGGATGACTGCAGAGGCCATCCACTCGTGCCCGGTGACGACCTCGCGGCCGATAAACACGCCGAGAAAAAGCGCGATCAGTGGGTTCACGAACGCGTAACTGGTTGCCACTGCGGCCGACGAATGCGCCAGCAGATAGAGGTAGGCGCTGAACGCAATCAGCGATCCGAACACGACCAGATAGAGCCAGGCGGCCACAGCAACGGGCGTCATCGGCCATGCGGGCTGCTCACCCAGTGCGAGAGATATCAACATCAACACCGCGCCGCCACACAACATTTCGCTCGCGAAGCCTGCGGGTCCGTCAGCGAGGGGAAGCCGCTCGGTGGACAACACCGAGCCGAGCGACCAGGCCAGCGTCGCGCCCACAATGCACATCACGCCCACCGGAGCAGTTGAAAAGCTCGCGCCTTGCAGCAGCAGGACGACGCCGGCCAGCCCCAGGGCCATGCCCAGGAATTCAGCCCGCGTGACGCGGCGGCCGAATAGCAGGCCCCAGCCGCAGGTCATCATCGGCACGACGGCAATGAAGGTGGCGATCAGGCCGGAACCAAGATGCAGGGAGGCCGTCGCGACCAGGCCCATGCCGCCGCCGAGCATCAAGGTGCCGATGACCAAAGCGTTGCGCCAATGCGTCACTGAGGGCAGGGCATGCCCCCGGG
>CAZFKW010000020.1:0-7431 GCA_964519795.1 uncultured Ramlibacter sp.
GGGCATAGAGCACGTGCAGGATCGCATGCTCCACGCCGCCGATATACTGGCCGACGGGCAGCCACCGCTCCGCGGTCGTGCGGTCGAAGGGGCTGTCCTTCGGCTGGCTGGCGGTGATGCGCACCGTGCCCGAGACACCCGCCTCAAAGCCCGACGCGCTACGCGACAGCTCATGCGCGCCGCTCTCCATGGCCCGTGCGTGGTCGGCCAGGCGCAGCGCCATGGCCGTGGGCAGCAGGCCGCGCCCCGTGCGCTCGAACAGCACCGCGCCCAGTTGCTCCTCCAGGGTGGCGATGTGGCGGCCCAGTGTCGGCTGGCTGGTCTTGAGCACGCGCGCGGCACCCAGCAGGCTGCCATGGTCCAGCGCGGCGAGGAAGGCGCGGATGAGGTTCCAGTCAAAGGTCCTGTCAGGGGCGGTGCGCAGGGACGGTGTGGCGGCGGTATTCATGAATGAATAGCTGGTATGGAAATTAAGGCAATTGTCGAATACCTCGCAACTTTCCACAATCCATCCATCGCAACATCTTTCTCAAGGCAAACACCATGACCGCAGCCAGCTCAGTCCTCATTCTCGGCGCCCGTGGGCGTTTTGGCAGCGCCGCAGCCCGCGCCTTTGCACAGGCCGGCTGGCTGGTACATGCGCAGGCGCGGCCTGGTGCCGGCGGCTCGTCACTGCCGGGCGTGCAGTGGGTGTATGCCGAGCCTGCCGACACGGCTGCGCTGGCCGGGGCCGCACGCGGCGCCTCGGTGGTGGTGCAGGCCCTCAGTCCTGTCTACACGCACAAGGCCTGGCGCACCGAGGTGCCGCGCCTGACCGAAGCGGCCATTGCCATCACACGCGAACTCGGGGCGACGATGCTGTTGCCGGCCAGCGTCTACAACTTCGGCGCGGGCATGCCCGCGCAACTGCGTGAAGACACACCGCAAGTGCCCACGACTTTCAAGGGCCGCCTGCGTGTGGCCAGTGAAGCGATGATCCGCGAGGCCACGCTGGACGGCCGCATGAAGGCGGTCGTTATCCGCGGCGGCGACTTTTTCGGCAGCGGCACCGGCTCATGGCTCGACGAGGTCATGGTCAAGGACTTGCGCAAGGGCAAGCTCACCTACCCCGGCGCGTACGACGTGCCGACGGCCTGGGCCTACCTGCCGGACATGGCGCGCAGCCTGGTGCGGGTCGCGCAGGCGCGTGAACGTCTTGCCGCCTTCGAGACACTGCATTTCAGCGGCTACAGCCTGACCGGGCAGGACTGGGCCAATGCGCTGAGCGACATCGCCTGGGAAGAGGGCTGGCTGCCCCTGGGCGGGCAGCTGCGCAAGGCTTCGCTGTCGTGGCCCCTGATGCGCGCTGTGGGCCTGGTCGTGCCGACCGTGGCCGCGCTGTGCGAGATGCGCTATCTGTGGGCCACGCCGCATGCGCTGGTGAACACGCGCATGGAAGAACTCATTGGCACGGAACCGCGCACGCCGTTTGACCAGGCGGTGCGCGCGGCGCTGGCCGGCCTGGGCCTGCTCAATCACCTTCACTACCCATCAACACCTGCGCTGCACAGCGCCTGACAGGAACACATGATGAATCGCAGAAACTTCATACGTCTTGCCGGTGGTGGCGTCGTTGTGGCAGCGGCCGGAGCTACGGCCTTCACAGCCACGTCCTTGTCTGGCGCCTTTCCAGCGGCCGCAGTGGAAGCCTGGCAGGGCCCCGGCGCAGAGACCGAGCCGCGCCGCCGCGCGCTGGCCTATGCCATCACCGCGCCCAACCCGCACAACCTGCAGCCCTGGCTGGTGGACCTGCGCGAGCCGGGCGTCATCACCGTGCATACCGACCCCGAGCGGGTCCTGCCCGAGACCGACCCGTTTGGCCGCCAGATCCTCATCGGGCATGGCGCTTTCATCGAGCTGCTGGTGATGGCGCTGGCCGAGCAGGGCCTGGCGGCCGACGTGGCGCTGTGGCCGCAGGGCGAGCTGCCGGAGGGGTTGAAAGAATGGGACCAGCGGCCTGTGGCGCGGATTGCGCTGCGGCCCGGCGGCAAGGCCGACCCGCTGTTCCGCCACATCCTGCAGAGGCACACGCCCAAGAGCGACTTTGACCCCGCGCGGCCGGTCAGCGCACAGACCCTGGGCACGCTGATCGCCGCTGCAACGCCCCCCAACTCTGCATCGACGACGGAACCCGGCGTCAAGGCCGGCGGCACGAATGACCCCGCCCGCCTTCCCGCCATGCGCGAGCTGTGCTGGCAGTCGGCGAAGGTGGAGTTGCTCACGCCGCGCACCATGATGGAGAGCATCCACCTGATACGGGTTGGCCCCGAAGAGATCCTGCGGCACCGCGACGGCATCTCGCTGAACAGCCCGTTCATCCGCGCTGTGAACGCCGCAGGCATGTTTGACCGAAGCGCGCCACCGGCTGAAGGCAGCCCCGCCTACAAGTCCTCCATGGAGCGCTTTGAAGGGCATAGCCGCACCGCCATGGGCTTTGTCTGGCTCGGCACTGCCGGCAATACGAGGAGCCAGCAGGTGAATGCCGGGCGCGCCTATGTGCGCATGCAGCTGGCCGCCACGCAGGCCGGCGTGGGCGTGCACCCGATGAGCCAGGCGCTGCAGGAGTTTGCCGAGATGAAGCCGCACTATGAGAGGGCGCACCGCCTGACGCTGGATGTCGCGTCGCCCCGCACCGCTGCGGACGACACACTCCAGATGTTCTGCCGCATTGGCTACACGCCGGGCGAGGTGCCGGCCACGCCGCGCAGGCCGATCGGGAAGTTCGTGCGGGTGTGAGCCGCCTATTGACGGGGGCGCGATGCCTCAGGCAGCCGGTGTCACCAGCTCCAGCAGGCGCTGCAGCGCATGCTGCACCGTGGCACTGCGCACCGCAGCACGGTCACCGTCAAAGCGCTTGAGTTCGGTCGTCAGTTGCCCGGCCACATTCCAGCAGAACCAGACCGTGCCCACCGGCTTGTCCTTGCTGCCGCCGGTCGGACCTGCAACGCCCGTCACCGCCACCGCCGCCTTCGCGCGCGAGCGGGCCAGCGCGCCCGTGGCCATGGCGGCCGCGACAGGCTCGCTGACTGCGCCATGCTGTTCGAGCAGGGCAGGGTCCACCGCCAGCATCGCCATCTTGGCCTCGTTGGAGTAGGTGACAAAGCCGCAGTCAATCCAGGCGCTCGACCCGCTCAGGTCGGTGCAGGCCCCCGCAATCAGCCCGCCGGTGCAGCTTTCGGCCGTGGCCATCATCCAGCCCCTGGCCTGTAGTTGCTTCGCCAATTGTTCGCAGATGTCGCGCGTGGTCATGCAAACCTCCAGAAGGCGATCACGAGCAGCGTGCAGAAGGCAGCCACCAGGTCGTCAAACATGGTGCCGAAGCCGCCCTTGGCATTGAAGCCGTGGAACAGTTCGTCGGCCCACGCGACCGGCCCCGGCTTCACCGCGTCAAAAAAGCGGAACAGCGCAAACGCCACCAGCTGCCCCCACCAGCCCATCGGCATGGCCAGCCACAGCACGATCCAGAATGCCGCCACTTCATCCCAGACGATGTTGCCCGGGTCCATCACGCGCATGTTCTTCGCGGTGACGGTGCAGGCCCACCAGCCCACCACCAGTGACCCGGCAATGATCCAGCCCAGCTGCGCGGCGTTGAACCACTGCATGAGCACCACCCACGCAAGCCAGGCCCAGAGGGTGCCTGCAGTCCCGGGGGCAACCGGGCTCAGGCCCGAGCCAAAGCCCAGGGCAATGATGTGCGCCGGATGCGAGAGCATGAAGCGCGCAGTCGGCCGCCGCACGGGCGGGTGGACAGAGGGGTTCAGCGGAGCCGTGGGTTCGATGGAGATCACCTCTTGATGTTACCGAACCATTGCGCCCAGTAGTCGATGCACGCCTTGATCTTGGGCAGGCGCTGCCGGCCGGTCAGGGTGACTGCAAAGATGGGCACCGGTTCATCAACCCAATACTTGTCCAGCAGCGGCACCAGCTGGCCGCGCGCGGCCAGCGAGTCGCCGACGATCGTGGCGATGCGCGCGATGCCAAGTCCTTGCAGGGCGAGTTCGACCACCATGCTGGTGTTGTCGGTGCGCCAGTGTCCGTCGGCCATCATTACCACCTTCTTGCCCTTGACCAGGAACGGCCAGCGATTGAGCTGGGTGACCACACTGTTGGCAATCAAGGGGTGGTTGCGCAAGTCATCGGGATGTTCCGGCGCGCCATGGGTCTTCAGGTAGCCGGGCGTTGCATAGATGCGCCGCCCGAGCGTCCCGATCTGGCGTGCCACGACGGTATCGGTCTGCAACAAGCCGGTCCGGATGGCAATGTCTGTGCCGCTGCGCGACATGTCAACCAGCCGGTCTTCCACCTGCAACTCGATGCGCAGGAGCGGGTGGCGCCGGCTGAGCTCAGGCAGGCTGGGCACCAGCTGGTATTGCGCAATCACCGGGCTGACGGCGATACGCACCACGCCGCTGGCCTCCCGCGCCTTGCTGGCAAACTCGCCCTGCAGTTCGTCAAGCGTTCCGCCCAGGCGGCGGCAGTAGTCCAGGAAGATGTCGCCCTCGGCTGTGAGCGACAGGCCGTGTGTTGACCGGTGGATCAGGCCCACGCCGCAGGTCTTTTCGATGCGGCTGAGCGAGCGCGAAATCTGGCTCACCGGCACGTCGCGCTCGCGCGCCACGGCAGACAGCGTGCCGAGTTCGGCCACCCGCACAAACAGGTCCATGTCGTCGAAATCCAGGTCGCGCATGAGGGCGATGGTAGCCGCCCCGGTGTTGCAGCGCCTGCAACACCCATTTGCGGCTGGCGCCGTTTCCGCAGGGCGATGCTTTCCCTACAGTCCGTTCACACCCTGAACCCCATCTGACTGGCCGATTGAAAGGAAGAGCACCATGAGCAACCGTACCAGCCTGCAACCTGCACTCCCTCCTGACTACGATGCCATCGTGGCCGCTGCCAAGGCGCGAGCCGGGCGGCTGCGCGACGAGGCGATGGACGACGCATGGCAAGGCGCTTGCCATGCGACCGCCCGTGGCCTGCGCAGCATGACCCGCCTGGCCCACGCGCTGGCCCGCCACGCCCACCTGCGGCAGCGCGCAGGGACGTGAGCCATGCCCACGCTCAACCTCAAGGTTGCACCGCTGCAAAATCCCTCCCGCTACCAGTCGCTCGCCGAGGCCCTGACCGGTCTGACTGGCCAGATCCTGGGCAAGCGGCCTGAAGTGACGGCGGTCATGATTGACGATTTGCCTGCTGCGCGCTGGTACACAGGCGCGACAGCCGTGCAGCGCCCCACGGCCATGCTGGAGATCAGCATTACCCAGGGTACCAACACGGCGGCGGAAAAGGCGGCCTGGATTGAGGCCGTGTTCGCCGAACTGCAGCGCCAGCTGGGCGCAGGCGGCCCGCTGGAGCCGGCAAGCTATGTGATCGTCCGCGAAGTGCCGGCGGCCGACTGGGGATATGGCGGGCAGACGCAGAAGGCGCGGCAGCTCGCGCGCGAGCTGGCATCGAGTCCTGTCGCGCCCTGATGCGGCATGATGCGTGCCGCAGTGCGGCAAAGACAGCTCAGGCGAAATGATCGAATGAGGCGAAGCGCCGTGCAAGCGGTTCGCCCCGCGCGTCCAGAAGCCGCAGGCCGGACTCTGCCAGCACGGTGCCGATGCGCGTGACCGCCGTGCCCGCCTGTCCGGCAGCCCTGGCAACCGCATCGCGCGCCGGGGGCGGCGCGGTGAACACCAGCTCGTAGTCGTCGCCGCCGGCCAGCACAAACTCAAGGTGTTGCTCCTGTGTGAGCGGGTTTGCCGGCCAGTCCGCATGCCGGCTTGCGGCAAGCGTGTTCATGGCGATGGCAGTGTCGATGCTTGCTCCGACGCGGGAAGATGTGAGGATGTGGCCCAGGTCACCGAGGAGGCCGTCGCTCACGTCAATGGCCGAGGTCGCGATGCCGCGCAAGGCCTGGCCCAGCCCAACGCGGGGTGTGGGCTGCTCCATGCGCGCGCGGCATTGCGCGAACATATCGGCGCTCAGGGTGACGTTGCCCCTGAATGCTTCCAGTGCCAGCCGCGCATCGCCGAGGTTGCCGCTTGCATAAATGTCGGCGCCGGCCCGCGCGCCGCTGCGCAGCAGGGCCTGGCCGGCGGGCACTTCGCCGAAGGCGGTGATGCAGATGTTCAGCGGCCCCTGCGTGGTGTCGCCACCAATCAGCTCGCAGCCATGCGCGTCAGCCAAAGCCAGCAAGCCGCGCGAGAAGCCCTCAAGCCATGCCTCGTCAACGCGCGGCAATGCCAGCGCAAGCGTGAACGCCAGTGGCCGTGCACCGCAGGCTGCCAGGTCGCTCAGGTTCACCGCCAGCGACTTGTGGCCGAGCTTTGCAGGGTCCACCGTGGAGATGAAATGCCGGCCTTCCACCAGCATGTCGCTGCAGACGGCCAGATGCGTGCCGGCTGAAGGTTGCAGCAGCGCGCAGTCGTCCCCCACGCCCAACGCTGCGCGTTGCACAGGCCGCGTGAAGTACTTGCGGATCAGATCGAATTCACCCATGGGAGGGTTATAGCCGACGCTGTCAGAGGCCCCGGAATTTCTGGGACGCCTGCCGGATCACTTCTGCAAGCAGCCTTTCCTGACCCTGCTTCTCCCGCAGCCACCGCGCGTCATTATTGGACATCTCCACGCTGGTGCGCAGCAGGTGGATGCCGCTGCTGGCGCTGAGCGCGCCTGAGTGGAGCCCAAGCTGGTCCATGGTGCGCAGGATGTGGTCGCGCAGCGCCATGTGCTCGCCCGTAGCCGGGTCCACATATACGGCTTCCAGGCCAAAACGGCAGGCCTGGAAGCGGTTGTAGGTGTAGACGAGGTAGTCATCCTCGGTGGGCATGAACGGCTGGTCCTGCAGGAACCAGCGGGCCAGTGACTGAACATAGCCTGAAAGGGCGGCCGCGCGCCCGACAGTCAGCGGAGTGTCGAACACGCGTATCTCGATGGTGCCGAACTCGGGCTTGGGCCGGATGTCCCAGTAGAAATCCTTCATGCTCTTGACGACGCCGGTGCGGGTCATCTTGTCAAAGTAGGCTGTGAAGTCGTCCCAGGTCAGCGCAAACGGCGCGCGGCCCGACAGCGGGAATGCGAACACGGAATTCAGCCGCGCAGAGTCGAATGCCGTGTCCTGCCCCTGCACGTAGGGCGACGACGCGGACAGCGCGATGAAGTGCGGTATGTACCGCGACATGCGGTGCAGCATCAGCAGTGCGCTGTCTGCGTCGGGGCATCCGACGTGCACATGCTGGCCGAAGATGGTGAACTGCTTGGACAGGTAGCCATACAGCTCGGACAGTTCGCGAAAGCGCGGCTTGTCGTAGATGCGCCGCTCATGCCACTGCTGGAAGGGGTGCGTGCCGCCGCCTACCACGGCAATGTTCAGCTTGTCAGCGCTTTTGGTCAGCGCATCGCGGATCT
>CAZFKW010000020.1:7441-20565 GCA_964519795.1 uncultured Ramlibacter sp.
TGCCGTTGCCGTGGTGCACGTCCCAGTCGACGATGGCAACGCGCTCGGCGCCGTGGGCCGCCTGGGCATGGCGGGCGGCGATCACCGCATTGGCGAAGAGGCAGAAGCCCATCGTGCCGATCTGCAGCGCATCGCGGATCTGGGTAAGCTGGCCCAGCACTTCCGGGGCGCTCTGGCAGATGCCGGTCGAAATCTCGATCATGGCCGAGGTCATCTCGGGCACCACGCTGCCGGGCAGCGGGATTTTCTGCATCAGGCGGAGCATGTCGGCCGCATAGGGCGCGAGGTCGTAGTCGTGCGTATTGACGAGCTGCAACTCCAGCTCCACACCCAGCGACAGGGCGGCTGATTTCTGGAAGGGCTCCAGTGGCTGTGGGGCGGGGGTGGCGGCGGTCTTTTCCTCTGCGATGTCAGTTGTTGTCACGTGTGTCTCCGTTCACGGCGGGCGCCAGCGGTTGCGGCACCCAGGGCTTGGAGCTTTCGCCCGCCTGGTAGATGGCAATGGTGGCAATCACCGCACCGAGAATCTCCATCAGCAGGATGGAGGGCAGCGCAATCCGTGCAATGGCCGGGCCATGCGCGGCAGATGCGACAACGAACTGCGAGACGATCAGCAATGCCACGGACGACATGGGCGCCATCGAGCACCCGACCCACAGGGCCTGCCGCAGGCTGGCGCCGCTGCCGACATTGGCCAGCGAAACACCCGCGATCTTGGCGACGGCGCGTGCGAGGACAAGCGCAAGGACTATGCCCGCCACCGGCCGGCTCCAGTCGGCCTGGGCGGCCACCACCGACACGAGCACGAACATCAGCATGGTCAGCAGCGATGAAGCTGTGCCCATCTGGCGTGGCCAGGCCCAGGGGCGCGGATTGAGTTGCTTGAGCAGCATGCCGCCGAGCAGGGCGGCCAGCGGTGCAGAGCCGCCAAAGTGCGCCGCCAGCGCCGTGCCCGCCGCAATCAGGGCCAGCAGCAGGATGGATGTGTTCTCGCTTGTCGGGTTCATGAAGCGCAGCGCCGACCGCAGGGCCAGCGCCAGCACCGCTCCGACCACAATGGACAGCCCCAGTACCACAAGCACCGGGTACACCGTGTCGGTCATGCCGTATTCCGGCCGGTTCATCAGCCCGGCCTTGGCACTGCCGAGCGTGAGCGCATACAGGGTGCTCAGTGTGGCCAGCACGATGGACCGCTCGGTCACCGGACCGGATGCCCGCGTGTCCATGACGACGCGGGTGAGCACGGCCGGCGACGCCGCGATGGCGATGATGGCCAGCGGGTCCGCCACGGAATCGCGCACCCCCATCCATTGCAGCGTCCAGAACACAAGGAAGTAAGTGATGACTGACTCGGTCAGGCTCTGCACCAGCACCATCGGGTTGTGCCGGAACCATCGCAGCGGTATGCGGCCACCGGCCTCAAACAGCACCACGGCCACGCCCAGTTCCAGCAGGAACAGGCCGGTTCCCTGGAGCGGCCAGGCCGCCCCGGTAAAGCCTGCCAGGCCGGCGAGCGTGCCCACCATGGCGTAACCAATGACTTTGGGCAGACCACTGTAGCGTTGAACCAGGTGGCCGGCAGCAGCGGCCAGTGCCAGCAGGAGAGACCACTGGACAGTGGGAAGTCCTGCGGACGGCTTGAGCCACTCGGCCCAGACGTTCATGATTTCATTCATCCGGGGGAGTATGCAGGCAAAACGGCCAGGCTTCTGTAGGACGGGGTCTGATACGACCTGATACAGATTGGGGACTTAGCGCGCCGGCACGAAGAAACTTGAAGGTGCGGTGCGCCATCGGGACCATATCGCCGAGCGGATGCGCGCGCGGTCAACACCGCTCACGTTGTGTGCACGCAGTGCCAGGCGGAAAGCGAAGTAAAAGCTCACAGTCAGGTTAAGCGCACCGATCATCGGGATTGCTGCGATGCACCACCAGAGATCAGGCATGCGCCAGACGTCCGGGCCGTAGGCTGCAGCCGCAGCGGCGAGCTGCCCGGTAGACAGCGTGACATGCCGGGCTTCCAGGCCCAGCCCGAGGAAACCGAGCACCGGCGGCACGAGCCCGAGCATGAGGCCCAGCGATATGTTGGAGGCAAAGCCCGACACATTGCGGCGCATGAAGCGTGACCACAGCCTTGCCCGCTGCTCACCGAGCACCCGCGTGATGCGCGGGTTGAACCGCATGGCCGAGTGCAGGCGGTGCAGCACGAACCAGTTCTCGGCCCAGCCGCCAATCATGCTGGACGCGAACAGGATCACACCGGTGAAGCCCGCGAACAGCAGGGTGGAAGGGTTCAGCAGGTGCAGCGAGTTGAAAACGTAGTCCGCCTGGGCCTGGTCGATCATGCTGCTGCCGCTGGCCAGCCAGATCAGCCAGCTGATGAGCAACACACAGGGCGTGACCATGCCGACATTGCCGGCCACGGCCGCGACCTGGGAGCGCACCAGGTTGGCGACTTCATCGACGAACTCTTCGACCGCATTGCGTGAGCTCAGGTCCTTGAGCTTCACCGCCATGGCCGGCGCCGTCATTGCGGGTTGCTTGGTGGCCAGCGTCCAGTGCATGAGCTGTATGAAGACGAAGCTGGCGGCGTACATCACCCCCGCCCACCATCCTCCCCAGAATGCGCCCAGCGCTGCGGCGCCCAGCATGAACTTGAACAGCGTGGTCAGGGCCGTGGCCGCGCCGCCGCCGGCGGCCTTGACCAGCATCTGGCGGTATTCGGCCCGGGTCCGCGTGATGTAGTGCTCGCCGGTTTCGGCGCTGCGTTCGGCCATCTTGGCCGCCAGCAGCGAGGAGTTTGTCGAGATGAGCGCGCGCACGCTGCTGCGCTCGCGTCCCACAATGACCAGGTGTGCAATCAGCCGCGCGGCGCTGGTCACCGGCGCCGGTGACATCAGGCAGTCCATGAGCTCGCGCACGCGCAGGACCCGCTCGCGCAACTGCCTCAGGCGGAATACGAGGCCCACCGAGATGCCGTTGTCCTCGAGGTGCGCATACACGGTGGAGGCTGCATTGCGGCAGGCATCAAGCCGGCTCCGCAACTGCTGCAGGGCGGCCTGCAGCTCCGGCGACTGTGCGTAGGCGTCACGCGGAAGCTGCATGATCCGGGTTCGCACTGCCTGCACGTCGGACACCAGTTCAGGAAAAG
The DNA here is from genome assembly GCA_964519795.1 of uncultured Ramlibacter sp. Lineage (GTDB taxonomy): Bacteria > Pseudomonadota > Gammaproteobacteria > Burkholderiales > Burkholderiaceae_C > JACMQX01. The sequence goes on from CAZFKW010000020.1 coordinate 10,593, forward strand.
GCTGGGCCCGGCGCGCTTCTTCACTCATGCGCAGGCGAAGTTCGGGGGCGAACCCGGTGGAGCTGATCTGGCTGGCGCAGAAAGTGATGGCGTCCAGCACCACATGCTCCCAATGCCAGGCGCTGGCGGCATGGTGCTGCGACAACACCCTGGCCAGCCGTCCCAATGTTTCGGCGTCCAGTGCCGCGATCCACTTTGAATCGAATTCCTGGGGCAGGGCCAGCAGGAACAGCTCGGAGGCATCGATGGTCTCCGGCGTGCCTGGCAACAGCTTGCGGCGCAGGCGCCCGCCGAGCTCGCTGGCAAAGGCGGTGCGGGGTGCAAAACCGAAGTCGGCAAGAAGGGGTCTGCACCAGCTTCTTCCACCAGGCCTGCAGGCGCGCCTGCGCATCGGGGCAGGCCTCCACAGCATCCAGGAAGAGGCGCACGCGGTTGACCGATGCCTGGGCCGATGCCCCGTTCCCGCGAACCCAGTCGCACAGCGCGATCAACCAGAGGTGACGCTTCGCCAGGCCGGCGTCGGCGTCCAGTGCGGCGAGAAGGCCGTTCAGGTCCCTCATCTTCCCGGCTGTCAGTGCAGTACCCGCGAAACGGCCCCGCCTGTGGCTTCCAGCACGAAGAGCGGAATGTCGGACTCAAAGCGCTCGCCGTCTTCCGCCACGCAGAAATAGCTGCCGCGCATGGTGCCGCTGGCAGTGCGCAGGCGGCAGCCGCTGGTGTACTGGAAGGACTCGCCGGGCTTGAGCAGGGGCTGGTGGCCCACCACGCCCAGGCCCTTGACCTCGTCTGTATGGGCGGCCGCATCGGTGATGAGCCAGTGCCTCGAGATCAGCTGGGCGGACACCTCACCGGTGTTGGTGATGGTGATGGTGTAGGCAAAGCTGTAGATGTCGTCGCCCGGTGCCGACTGCTCGGCAATGTACTGGGGCACGACTTCCACGCTGAACTGGTATTTTGGCATCGCGCAATCGTACCTGTTTGCTTCCCTGCCAGAATACATGCATGAGCAAAACCTTCCGCATCGCACCCTCCATCCTGTCCGCCGACTTCGCCAGGCTTGGCGAGGAAGTGGGCAGCGTCATTGCCGCCGGCGCCGACTGGATCCACTTCGACGTGATGGACAACCACTACGTCCCCAACCTGACCTTCGGCCCGATGATCTGCTCGGCGCTCAAGCCGCACGCAAAGACGGCGGCGGGCGCGGCCGTGCCCATTGACGTGCACCTGATGATCCAGCCGGTCGATGCGCTGGCAGCGGCCTTTGCCGACGCCGGGGCGGACTACATCAGCTTCCACCCCGATGCCTCGGGCCATGTGCACCGCAGCATCCAGGCCATCAAGGCCAAAGGCTGCAAGGCCGGGCTGGTGTTCAACCCTGCAGCGCCCATGGACGTGCTGGACTGGGTGATAGACGATATCGACCTCATCCTCATCATGAGCGTCAACCCCGGCTTTGGCGGCCAGAGCTTCATTGACTCGGCGCTGCGCAAGATCGAAGACGCGCGCAGGCGCATCGATGCCAGCGGCAAGGACATCCGGCTGGAGGTGGACGGGGGCATCAAGACTGACAACATCGCACGCGTGGCCGCTGCAGGCGCCGATACCTTTGTGGCCGGCAGCGCGATTTTTGGCAAGCCCGACTACAAGGGCGTGATTGACGCGATGCGCGGCGAACTGGGGAAGGCATGAGCGTTGGCGTCAAGCCGCTGGCCGGCCTGCAGGCCGCCATCGTGGACCTGGATGGCACGATGGTGGACACCATGGGCGACTTCGACGTCGCCATCAACCTCATGATGGCTGACCTGTCCTTGCCCGGCGTGAACCGTTCCACCATCGAGCGCCTGGTCGGCAAGGGCTCCGAGCACCTGATCCGTTCGGTACTGCAGCATGTCGGGGCACCGCCCGAGCCGGTTTACGAGAACGCCTGGCAGAGCTACCAGCATCATTACCGGGCCATCAATGGCAAGCATTCACAGGTGTTCACCGGTGTGGTGGAAGGCCTGCGCCTGATGCAGGCCCGAGGCCTCAAGCTGGCCTGCCTGACCAACAAGCCCACGGTATTTGCACAGGCCCTGCTGGTGTCCAAGGAACTGGACGGGTTTTTCAGCCAGGTGTTCGGGGGCGACGCCTTTGAACGCAGGAAGCCGGACCCGATGCCCCTGCTCAAGACCTGCGAAGCGCTCGGTACCGAACCGGCGCGCACGCTGATGGTCGGCGACTCCAGCAATGACGCCAAAGCGGCGCGCGCTGCCGGCTGCCCGGTGGTCCTGGTCACCTATGGCTACAACCATGGTGAGCCTGTCCGCGCAGTCGATGCCGACGGGTTCCTGGATTCCATGGCAGACCTGCGCCTGCCCTGATTCAACAGGGCATGAGGCCTTGCCCCGGCCGGGTCAGGCGGCCTTGCCCAGCAAAGCGTCCTTGAGCTTCCAGTCCGCCGGGCTCCTGCCCAGCCAGATGCCCATCAGCGCATTGAAGAATTCCGGCTCCTTGAAGGGCTCGCCCTGTACCTTGCCCTTGACGGTGATCACCGTTCCGGAGCCGGGAACCCAGTCGATCATGAAGCTGTCGCCCGCCTGCAGCTTCTTGTGGTCCGAGAAAATCTGGCTCATCCGCATGACACCCGGCACGATTCTGGAAAACGCCGCCTTGTCCATGTTGTCCTCAATACCGCGCGAGAACAGCTTGCCCAGTTCCGACGAGTCTATTTCCCGCAGCATGGTGATGGACATGCGCTTGGGTCCGCTCGCGGCAAGCACTTCCTCGGAAGTGGATGCCTTCCTGCCCAGGTAAAGGCCTGCCGTGTAAACCTTGAAGACGGCCTTGTAGCGCACACCCGCGCCGTTGAGCTGGAGTCTTGTGTTGGCCACAGTCGCAGAGTCGTCGATCTTTGCCCCACCCACATCCAGGGTGGCTGCCGCAAGGCTTGCCGCCGCGAGGCAAAGGCTTGCAGCTGTGACCCATCGTTTCAGCTGTGTCATGGTTTGTCTCCAAGAAAAGAACGATCGTTCGATTTCGGTATTGTTGCGGCAGGCCCGGCACAACGCAACAGGGTTTGCGAGAGCATTGCGAGGTCGATTGCCAGGTGGTCACCTGCCTTTGCTACACTTGTGCCATGTTCATTCACCGCACCACCCTCACAGGTTATAGCGACCGGGGAGCCTGGCCCTGGCGCCAGCCCGTTGCTGTGCGTAGCTGATTCCACACGGGCAACCCGTGTACCGCGCCCCGGGAACACCGGGGCACTTTAGTGAATGAACGTGACCTTGCCGTGTCTGAACTGAACGAGACACCGGCAAGTCACCGGGGCCCTGAACGGGCCTGATCCCAGGAGGCCCTTGAGGCACATACCGTGATTACCGAACTCGAATTCAAAAGCCTGAGCCAGCAAGGCTACAACCGCATCCCGCTGATGGCGGAAGCCTTTGCGGACCTGGAAACCCCCCTGTCCCTTTACCTGAAGCTGGCCCACTCGAAAGACGGCGGCAAGTTCAGCTTCCTGCTGGAGTCTGTCGTTGGCGGAGAGCGCTTCGGCCGCTACAGCTTCATCGGCCTGCCAGCCCGCACGCTGATCCGCTCCACAGGTTTTGGCGCTGCGGCGAAATCCGAGGTGGTGACCGATGGCGTAGTCGTGGAGACTGCTTCGGGCAACCCGCTGGACTTCATTGCCGCCTATCAGAAGCGCTTCAAGGTGGCTCTGCGGCCCGGCCTGCCGCGCTTTTGCGGCGGCCTGGCCGGCTACTTCGGCTACGACACGGTGCGCTATATCGAGAAAAAGCTCGAGAATTCCTGCCCGCCCGACACCCTCGGCTGTCCGGACATGCTGATGCTGCAATGCGAGGAGCTGGCCGTCATTGACAACCTGTCGGGAAAGCTCTACCTGATTGTCTATGCCGACCCGTCGCAGCCCGAGGCCTATGCCAATGCCAAAAAGCGCGTGCGGCAATTGAAGGAGCAGCTGAAATACTCGGTGAGCGCTCCCATCATCAGGCAGTCGCAGACGCACCCCGCCGAGCGCGACTTTGCCAAGGCCGACTACATCGCGGCAGTCGAGCGCGCCAAGGAGCTGATCGCCGCTGGCGACTTCATGCAGGTGCAGGTGGGCCAGCGCATCAAGAAGCGCTATACCGAGTCGCCACTGTCGCTGTACCGCGCGCTGCGCTCGCTCAACCCTTCGCCCTACATGTATTACTACCACTTCGGCGACTTCCATGTGGTGGGCGCATCACCCGAGATCCTGGTGCGGCAGGAGAACACGCCCGCCGGGCAGAAAATCACCATCCGGCCGCTGGCGGGCACGCGCCCGCGCGGCGCGACGCCGGAGCTGGACGTGGCCATCGAACAGGAGCTGATCAACGACCCCAAGGAGCGCGCCGAGCATGTGATGCTGATCGACCTGGCGCGCAACGACATCGGCCGCATTGCAAAGACGGGCACCGTGAAAGTGACGGAAGCCTTTGCCGTGGAGCGCTACAGCCATGTGATGCATATCGTCAGCAACGTCGAGGGCATCCTGCAGGACGGCATGACCAGCATCGACGTGCTCAAGGCCAGCTTCCCGGCCGGCACGCTCACGGGGGCGCCCAAGGTGCACGCGATGGAGCTGATCGACCAGCTGGAGCCGACCAAGCGGGGCATCTACGGTGGCGCCTGCGGCTACCTGAGCTATGCAGGCGACATGGACGTCGCAATTGCCATCCGCACCGGCGTCATCAAGGACCAGGTGCTGTATGTGCAGGCGGCGGCGGGCGTGGTGGCCGACTCGGTACCCGAGCTGGAATGGAAAGAAACCGAAGCCAAGGCGCGCGCACTGTTGCGTGCATCCGAGCTGGTCGAAGAAGGGATGGAGTAAAGCCATGACTGCACCTGCATCCCCATCCACCGGCAGCAGGCTCAAGGTCCTGATGATCGACAACTACGACTCGTTCACCTGGAACATCGTCCAGTACTTTGGCGAGCTGGGCGCGGAGGTTGAGGTGTTCCGCAACGATGAGATCACGGTCGAGGGCCTGGTGGCGCGCGACGCCGACCGGCTTGTGGTGTCGCCCGGCCCGTGCTCGCCGGCCGAGGCCGGCATCTCGGTGGCGGCCATCCAGCATTTTGCGGGCAAGCTGCCCGTCCTGGGCGTGTGCCTGGGGCACCAGAGCATTGGCGCCGCGTTCGGCGGAAAGATCATCCGTGCGCAGCAGCTGATGCACGGCAAGACCAGCGTCATCACCACGACGCAGGAAGGCGTCTTTGCCGGACTTCCGCGGCAGTTCACCGTCAACCGTTACCACTCCCTTGCCATCGAGAAGTCGTCCTGCCCCGAGGTGCTGGCCGTGACGGCCTGGACGGAAGACGGCGAGATCATGGGCGTGCGCCACAAGGAGCTGGCGGTGCAGGGCGTGCAGTTCCACCCGGAGTCCATCCTTACCGAGCATGGGCATGCGATGCTGAAGAACTTCCTGGACCAGGCATGACGCCAATGTTCGCCGCCGGACCGCCCCAAGGCGAACGCGCCCCCCTGGGGGGCAGCGCAGCACACGAAGTGACAAGCGTGGGGGCTCAAGTCGATTTGCGCAGTGACACCGTCACGCAGCCCACTGCGGCGATGCGCGAAGCCATGCTCGCGGCACCCCTGGGCGATGATGTTTTCGGTGACGACCCCAGCGTCAATGCACTGCAGGAAAAGATTGCCGGGATGCTGGGATTCGAGGCGGCGCTTTTCATGCCCACGGGCACGCAGAGCAACCTGTGTGCCATCCTGGCTCACTGCCAGCGCGGTGACGAGTACATCGTCGGCCAGATGAACCATTGCTACCGCTGGGAAGGCGGCGGGGCTGCGGTGCTTGGCAGCGTGCAGCCGCAGCCGCTGGACCAGCAGGCTGACGGTACCATGGCGCTCTCTGACATTGAGGCGGCCATCAAACCAGACGATGCGCACTTTGCGCGCACCCGGCTGCTGGCCCTGGAAAACACCTGGGGCGGCAAGCTGCTGCCGTTCGACTATGTCCGCGAAGCGACGCAACTGGCAGCAGGCAAGGGCCTGAGCCGGCATCTGGACGGCGCGCGGCTCTTCAATGCGGCGGTGGCGCAAGCCGCGCAGACCTGCGCAGCAGGGGGAGCTCGGCATGAAGCCAGGCGCATCGCCCAGTGCTTTGACAGCGTTTCTGTCTGCTTCAGCAAGGGCCTGGGCGCTCCTGTGGGGTCTGCGCTGTGCGGATCCCGCGAGCTCATTGCCCGTGCACACCGCATCCGCAAGATGGCCGGTGGCGCCATGCGGCAGTCCGGCATCCTCGCTGCAGCTGCAAGCCATGCCCTGGACCATCATATCGAGCGGCTGGCGCAGGACCACGCGCTGGCAAAACGTCTGGCCGACGGCCTGGCAGGACTGGATGGCGTCCAGGTGGAGTCACCGCACAGCAATATCGTCTTTGTGGACCTGTCAGGTGCTGCGCGCGAGCGCTCCGCCGGGTTGTTGCCCCACCTGGCCGGCCAGGGCATCCTGGCGACCGGCCTGTACCGGCTGAGGTTTGTCACCCATCTGGACGTCGATGCGTCAGGGGTGGACCGCGCTGCCGCAGCGATTCGCGCATACTTCAAGGCCTGAGCACAGGCTGATCAACGTCATGCCTGACTTCCAACACCTGTTGCTGTTCATCGCGGCCGGCTGGCTGCTCAATCTCACGCCCGGCCCCGACGTGCTCTACATCGTCACCAACTCGTTGCGTTCCGGTGCGCGGGCGGGTGTCGTCGCCGGCCTGGGCATCACAGCGGGCTGCTTTGTCCACATCTTCGGCGCGGCGCTGGGTGTCGGGGCCTTGCTGGCGACGTCTGCGGCCGCGTTCACGGTACTCAAGTATGCGGGCGCAGCCTACCTGCTCTGGATGGGCATCCGGATCCTGCGGGCGAAGGCGCCGCACCATGCGCCCGACCTGATGGCCGCCGCCGCAGCAGCGCCCGCGCGCAGCCTCGGGGACGTGTTTGTCGGGGGCTTCCTGACCAACGTGCTCAATCCCAAGGTCGCGATCTTTTTCCTGGCCTTCGTTCCGCAGTTCATTGCGCCCGGCACGGACAACAAGCCACTGGCTTTCGTGCTGCTGGGTGTGCTGTTCAACCTGAACGCCATTCCCGTCAATTCCGGCTGGGCGCTTGCCGCTGCCTGGATGGCGCGGCGCGACGCTGTCCGCAAGGGCATGCACTGGCTGGACCGCGCGGCCGGCGTCATGTTCATCGGTTTTGGCCTCAGGCTCGCTTTGACCGACAATCCTCCACGCTAAACCGAGACACACCATGCCCATTACTCCCCAGGAAGCGCTGCAGCGCACCATTGAACACCGCGAGATCTTCCACGACGAAATGCTCAAGGTGGTGCGCATGATCATGAGCGGCGAGCTGTCGCCTGTGATGATGGCAGCGCTGATCACCGGCCTGCGCGTCAAGAAGGAAACCATCGGCGAGATCACGGCTGCGGCGCAGGTCATGCGCGAGTTCTCCACCAAGGTGCATGTGGCGGACAAGACGCATCTGGTGGACATCGTCGGCACGGGCGGCGACGGCTCGCATACCTTCAACATCTCCACCTGCTCGATGTTCGTTGCAGCCGGCGCGGGCGCCCGCACAGCCAAGCATGGCGGGCGCAGTGTGAGCAGCAAGTCCGGCAGTGCCGACGTGCTGGAGAGCCTGGGCATCAACATCAACCTCCCGCCCGAAGCCATTGCGCGCTGTATCACTGAAGTCGGCGTCGGTTTCATGTTCGCGCCCAACCACCACCCGGCCATGAAGAATGTGGCGCCTGTACGCAAGGAGCTGGGCGTTCGCACCATCTTCAACATCCTTGGGCCGCTGACCAACCCGGCTGATGCGCCCAACATCCTCATGGGCGTATTCCACCCCGACCTCGTCGGCATCCAGGTCCGCGCCCTGCAGCGCCTTGGGGCCGAGCATGCGCTGGTGGTTTATGGCAAGGACGGCATGGATGAAGTGAGCGTGGGGGCGGCCACGCTTGTGGGTGAACTCAAGAACGGCGAGATCACCGAGTACGAAATCCACCCCGAGGATTTCAACCTGCCGATGGCGAGCAACCGCGCGCTCAAGGTCGATACGCCTGACCAGTCGCGCGAGATGCTGCTGGGCGTGCTGAACAACCAGCCCGGCGCGGCACGAGACATCGTCATCCTCAATGCCGGCGTCGCGCTCTATGCGGCCAACGTCACGGGCAGCATTGCCGACGGCGTGGCCAAGGCCCGCGCATCCATCGAGTCCGGCGCGGCCGGGGCCAAGCTGGCCCAGCTGGTTGCGGCCACCCAATCCCTTGCGAATTGATCCCATGTCTGACATCCTTGACCAGATCGTCGAAGTCAAGCGCGGGGAAGTAGGCGCAGCGATCCAGCGCAAGCCGCTGGCCGCCATGCGCGCGGACGCCGAGTCGCGTGTGCTGACGCGCGACTTCACGGGCGCGTTGCGGGCCAGGATTGCCGCTGGCAATGCGGCCGTGATAGCCGAGATCAAGAAGGCCAGCCCGTCCAAAGGCGTGCTGCGGGAGGACTTCATCCCGGCCGATATCGCCCAGAGCTACGCCGAGTTCGGCGCGGCCTGCCTGTCGGTGCTGACCGACCGGCAGTTCTTCCAGGGTTCTGTGGACTACCTGAAGCAGGCCAGGGCATCCTGCGACCTGCCCGTCCTGCGCAAGGACTTCATGGTTGACGACTACCAGATCTATGAGTCGCGGGCCATGGGAGCTGACTGCATCCTCCTGATTGCCGCCTGCCTGGACGATGCGCGGATGGCCTCCATGGAAGCCATTGCCCGCTCGCTGGACATGGCCGTACTTGTGGAGGTGCATGACGAGGCCGAACTGGCCCGCGCCTTGAAGCTCGGGACGCCGCTGATCGGCATCAACAACCGCAACCTGCGCACCTTTGAAGTCACCCTGGAAACCACGCTGGGCATGCTCAAGGATGTGCCTGCCGACCGCATCCTGGTCACCGAAAGCGGCATCCTGACCCGTGAAGACGTGCAGCGCATGCGCGAGGCCGGGGTCAACGCCTTCCTGGTTGGTGAGGCGTTCATGCGTGCCCCGGACCCGGGCGCCGCGCTGGGTCAACTGTTCTCCTGAAGACTGGCCCACCACCAATTCTCAATCGTGGCGCGCCCCACCCCTGAGCAGCCCGGCCTGGGCTTTGATGCCGTCCTGACGTCGTCTCCCCTTCAGCCTGACCGCCGTCTGACGGATCCTGACATCCTGAACTGGCCCGTCGCGCCCGACTGGCAGCCTGTGGTCGATGCCTTTGCTGAGGGTGAGCAGGGCCGCCGGCTCGCCAGGTTCCTCAAGTCTCGCGTGGAGGCAGGCGCAGTCGTCTACCCCCCCGAGCCGTTCCGGGCGCTTCGGCTAACACCTTTGGCTGACGTCAGGGTTGTCATCCTGGGCCAGGATCCCTACCACGGGCCGGGCCAGGCCGAGGGACTGGCGTTCTCCGTCGCGCCCGGTGTCAGGCTGCCGCCATCGCTGCGAAACATCTTCAAGGAGCTCCTGCGTGACTGTGGCCAGGCGATTCCCGCCAGCGGCTCGCTGGCGGCGTGGGCGGGCAGGGGGGGCCTGCTGCTGAATACCTGCCTGACCGTGGAGGACGGCTTGCCGGCCAGTCACGCCAAGCAAGGCTGGGAGTCTCTGACCGATGCGCTGCTGGTGCATGTGGCCGCCCATGCGCCGGCCTGTGTCTACATGCTCTGGGGGGCACATGCCCAGGCCAAGGCTCCACTCATCTCACAGGCCGCTGCGGCCCAGGGCCGGGAGGCGCTGGTACTGCAGGCCAATCACCCGTCGCCCCTGTCGGCCTTGCGGCCGCCCGTGCCATTCATGGGTTGCGGCCACTTTTCGCAGGCCCGCGAATGGCTGCTGGCGCGCGGTATCGGAATGGATTGGCGCCTGGTCCCGGCCTGAGACCCTGCGACGCGCCGGGTCAAGAGGCAAAAGGGGGCGGCCCGAGGT
>CAZFKW010000021.1:0-1868 GCA_964519795.1 uncultured Ramlibacter sp.
GCCGCTTCCGTACGCGCTGCCCGATGGCGTTTGAGCGCTGCGCGGCTGAGGTTCCACAACTGAGGGAAGTGCTGCTTGGGCACACGGTGGCCTGCCACCTGCGCGAGGCAGGACCGGCACCGACATCGATGGGAGAACTCCGTGGCTGAATCGACAGTGAATACGACGCAGGGAAATACGGGCAAGGGCCGCTTGGTCGCCGTCGTCGGCGGCGCCAGTGGCAGTGATCGACGTCGACATTGAAGCCGCCCGCAGGCTGGCCGCAGACATCGGCGCCGCGGACGCGCGCTACATCGACGTCACCGACGAGGCAGTGATCGAAGCGGCCGTCACGCAGCTGGAGGACGCCTGTGGCCCGGTGTATGCCATGGTGAACACGGCAGCCGCCTTCCAGCCGGTGGAGCCGGCCGGCGCCACGGCGCGCGCCACCTGGGACAAGGTTGTCAACGTCAACCTGTACGGTGCGTACCTGGCCGCGCGTGCCTTCGGCACCCGCATGGCTGCGCGCGGCGGTGGCGTGGTGGTGAACTTCAGCTCGTCTGCCGCCGAACTGCACATGCCGCCGCATGGCTACGGCGCCAGCAAGGCGGCGGTACGCAACCTCACCTCGACGCTGGCCGTGGAATGGGGCCGCCGGGGTGTGCGCGTGGTCGTGGTCACACCCGGCGTAACGCGCGTCCCGCGGGTCAAGGCGCGCATTGAGTCGGGCGAGCGCTACCGCGTGCACCCGGAGAAATTCACCGCGCTCGGCCGCCTGGTCGAGCCCCCCGAAGTGGCCGACATGGTCGAGTTCCTCTGCTCGGACCGCGCCTCAGCCGTCACCGGCTCAAACTTCACCGTGGATGCGGGCTTCGTCGCGGCTGCGGGCTGGTCGATCTTCGGCGGCCCGCCGGGGACCTGAAGCCGCGACGCCAGCTGCCGATAACCCAAACACAGCAAGCCCAACTACATAAACCAAGAAGGAGACAACGCCATGCCAACCGCAACCCTGAAAGGAACGAACATGTCCCAAACCACCCTGAAACGCAAAGCCGGCGCCCTGATCGGGCTGTCGCTTGCCCTGTCGATAACTCTTGGCGCCGCCAGTGCCGAGACCGTTCTCAAGGTCGTGCCGCACGCCGACCTCACTGTGCTGGACCCTCTGTACACCACGGCGATGATCACCACGCAGCACGGCATGATGGTCTACGACACGCTGTTTGGCCTCGACGCCAAGCTGGAAGCGCAGCCGCAGATGGTAGGTAAATACACGATTGACGCGGCCGGCGTCAAGCACACGTTCACCCTGCGCCCGGGCCTCAAGTTCCACGACGGCAGCGACGTGACGACGAAGGACGTGATAGCCTCACTCAACCGCTGGATGAAGCGCAGCCCGGTGGGCATCAAACTGGCCGCCAACATGACCGAGATGAAGGCGGTCGATACGAAGACTTTCACCATCGAACTCAAGGAGCCGTTCCGCCAGATGGGCCTGATCCTGTCGACGGGCACGACGAACTTCCCCGTCATCATGCGCGAGAAGGAAGCATTGACAGAACCGAGCAAGGCCGTGACCGAAATCGTCGGCTCGGGTCCGTTCAAGTTCGTCAAGGCCGAATGGGTGCCTGGCTCCAAGGTCGTCTACGTGAAGAACAAGGAGTACGTGCCGCGCAAGGAAGCGCCGTCGGGCCTGGCAGGCGGCAAGGTCGTGCACGTCGACCGTGTCGAATACATCGTCATGCCCGACGACACCACTAAAGTGCAGGCGCTGTTGACGGGAGAGGTCGACATGATCGATCAGCTCACGCCGGAGCAGGCTGGCGTGGTGGACGGCAAGCCCAAGGTGAAGGTCGGCACAGTCTGGACGCCCGAGCCGTACGGCATCATCC
>CAZFKW010000021.1:1878-12853 GCA_964519795.1 uncultured Ramlibacter sp.
GCCGAATTCGCTGATCCCGCCCTTCAACAACGTGAAGGCGCGCCAGGCACTGGCACTGATGGTCGACCAGGCTGAATACATGACCGCCAGCGTGGGCGACAAGAAGTGGTGGAGCAAGTGCTATTCGTACTTTGTCTGCGGCACCACCAACGGCACCGAAGTTGGCTCGGAAGAATACCAAAAGCAGAATCTGGAGAAAGCCAGGCAGCTGCTCAAGGAGTCTGGTTACAACGGCGAGCGCGTGGTGGTGTTGTCCAACCACGAAATCCTGCGCTCGGGGATCTTCGCCGACGTGACCGTGGCCAACCTGCGAAAGATCGGTGTGAACGTCGACCAGCAGGAAAGTGACTGGGGGGCGCTCTCCGCCCGCCGCAACAACAAGGGCCCGATCGAAAAGGGCGGCTGGAACATCTTCCACGTGGCCATGACGGGTGGCAACTCGCCGGTGAACGGCATCGCGGTGGACCAGTCTTGCACCGGCAAGAACTACCCGGGCTGGCCGTGCGACAACGAGTCGGAACGGCTGCGAACAGTGTATGACCAAGCCTCCACGCCGCAGGCCCGCAAGGCCGCGCTGGAGGCACTGCACAAGCGGCTGTGGGAGACGATCCCCTTCGTGCTGATCGGCCAGTACCAGCAGCCATTCGCCTGGCGCACCAACATCACCGGCGTGGTTCAGCCCAGCATCGTGATCCCGTTTTGGGGCCTGAAGAAGCAATAAGCAGCAGCTCGCGTTCTGGCCATGGCATTCCTCACACTTCACCACCCGGCGCAGGCCAGCCACTACTACGCGTCGGGGCTGTGGCGCACGGACACGTTCTACTCGCTGGCGCGCGGCCATGCTGACGCGCGGCCCGATGCGCCGGCGCTGCAGGACGGCTGGGTGACGCTTACCTGGGCACAGCTGCTGGCCCGGGTCGAAGCCACGGCAGCCGCGATGCGCGGACTGGGGCTCAACGCCGGCGACAGGGTCGCGCTGTGGATGTCCAACCGGGTCGAAGCCGTGATCGCCTTCCTGGCCTGCTCGCGCGAGAGCTTTGCATGCAACCCGTCGCTGCACCGCTCGCAGACGGTGGCCGACGTCGTCCGCGCGCTGGAACGCCTGTCGGCCCGGTTGCTGGTTACGGAGCCCGGCTGGGGCAGTGGCGCGGCGGCCGGCGAAATCCCCGGTGGGCTCGATACGGTGAAAAGCCTGCTCTCGGTCTGGACGCCGGAGGCGTTTACGCGCTCTACGGCCGAACACCACCCCCATGTGGCTGGAGGCGACTCGGACGCCGTCTGCTACATGGCGTTCACTTCCGGAACGACGGGCGAGCCCAAGTGTGTGATGCACTCGGCCAACACCCTGCTCGCCAATGCGCGCGAGCTGGTACGCGATTGGGGGCACGACGCGGAATCGGTCATCCTCAGCCTGTCGCCGGTCTCGCATCACATCGCCTGGGTCGGCGTAGCACAGTGGCTGGTGTCCGGCGGCCGCTTCGTCACGGCCGACGGACCTGCGGGCATGTCCAAGCTCGACTGGATCAGAGTGTCAGGCGCCACCTATGTGATGGGTGTTCCCACGCATGCGATGGACGTGCTAGCAGAGCAGTCGGCACAGGCAGAAGACGGTGACCGAACGCTGGGGGCCGTCAAGGTTTTCTACATGGCAGGCTCGCCCATCCCGCCGGTGGTGGCACGCGCCTTCGTTGACCAGGGCGTCATGCCGCAGAACGTCTACGGCATGACGGAGAACTCTTCGCACCATTACACGCACCCGGGCGACAGCGAGGCCCTCATCCTCGCGACCTGCGGTCGCGGCGGCGCCGCCTACGAGGTGCGGCTGTTCGACCTGGAGGACGACCGCAAGCCGGTGCCCGTCGGACAGATCGGCCAGATCGGCGGCCGCGGCGCCGCGCTGATGCTGGGCTACTTTGCCAACCAGGAAGCGACGGCCTGCAGCTTCAATGCCGACGGCTGGTTCATGTCGGGCGACCTCGGCCGCTTCGATGAGGCGGGGAACTTGAGTATCGAGGGCCGCATCAAGGACGTGATTATCCGCGGAGGGCACAACATCTACCCCGCGCGTATCGAGGCCGTTGCCTTACGGCATGTCGAGGCCGGGCGGGTCGCATGCTTCCCCGTGGAGGACGCACGTCTGGGCGAGCGCGTCTGCATCGCGCTGTCGGGTCCGGTCGACCCGCAGGCGCTCAACAGGTGGATGGTGCAGGAGGGACTGTCGCGGGCGGACCTGCCGGAGTTCTACGTCAAGGTGGCGGAGTTCCCGCTGTCGGGCAGTGGAAAGATATTGAAGCGCGAGCTCATCAATCAGGCGCGCCGCCGCGAGATAGTGCCGCAACCGCTGCGCTGACATCCATAACCTTCAGAAACCACATCATGAAAAAAATAGAGAGACAGGTCACGCGTGATGGCGTCATTTATCCGATTGCCGGGTATTGCGACGACCGGTTCACCAAAGTACTGGACGCTTTCGCAGCCAACTTCTCCGAAGACGAGGACACTGGCGCCTGCTGCACCGTCTATCATCTGGGCGTGCCGGTGGTCGACCTCTGGGGCGGCTTTGCCGACGTGGCGCGCACCAGGCCCTGGCAGGAAGACACCATCGTCAACATGATGTCCTGCGCCAAGGGCCTTGCTGCGTTCGGCTTGCACCAGTTGGTGGACCGGGGCAAGGTCGACTTGGATGCCCCCGTGTACAAGTACTGGCCCGAGTTCAGGCAGAACGGCAAGGAGGGGGTGCTGGTCCGCCACATACTGGACCATCGCGCGGGCCTGCCGGTGCTCACCGCGCCGCTGCCGGCCACGGCCATCTTCGACTGGGACGCCATCATCACCGCCCTGCAGGAGCAGGCACCGCTGTTCCCGCCGGGCGCGACGCCCGCGTACCACATCCGCACGATGGGCTTCCTCGTGGGCGAGGTGATCCGGCGCGTATCAGGCCATCCGATCGGCGAGTACCTGCACGACGAAGTCTGCAAACCGCTGGGGATGGACTTCTACATCGGTACGCCGCGCTCCGAATACCCGCGCATCGCCGAGTTCGTGCCCTCGCGCAAGAACACGGTGCTGGATACCGCCACGCTGGACCCGGCCTCGCTGCTGGCCAAGGCCGCGGCGCAGCAGCCGAAGGACCTGGACTACAACTCCGAGATCTGGCGCGCCAGCGTGATTCCGTCCAGCAATGGCCACGGCAATGCGCGCGCCATCGCGAAGTTCTATGCGCTGATGGCCAATGGCGGCGAACTGGATGGCGTGCGGCTGATCGGGAAAACCGCAATTGACCGCGCGCTGGAGGAGCAGCACAACGAGACTGAAGTCATCATGGGCCGCCGGTACCATCAGGCGCTGGGCTTCATACTCAACTCGCCGCCCGTTGTCGTGATGGGCCTGAACCCGCGCGCCTTCGGGCACCATGGCGCGGGCGGCTCCATCGGCATGGGTGACCGCGAGCACGGCGTCAGTGTCGGCTATGCGCCCGCGCGCATGCATTCGCGCATGGACAACGGTCCCCGCGCACGACGCGTCATCGATGCGGCGTTCCGGTCGTTGTGAGCGGAGGGCATGACAATGAGACGACTTGAAGGAATGACGACCATCGTGACAGGTGCCAGCGGCGGCATCGGGCGGGCGATCGCGCGCGCCTGCGCTGCCGAGGGTGCGCGTGTATTCATGTTTGACATTGACACTGCGGGCCTGGAGGAAACGGGCCGGCTGATCCGCAGCGAAGGAGGGATTTCCTCGCACCAGAAGTTAGACGTGACTAACCGCGCCACCTACGTGGACGCCATCAACGCGGTCGCGGCGGCGCAGGGCGGCGTTGACGTGCTGGTCAGCAATGCGATGTGGATTCGCTACGAGCCTCTGGCCGAGGTGACGGAAGAAACGGTGGAGCGGATGCTTGCCATCGGCATCAAGGCAGTCTTCTGGGGCATTCAGGCCGTGGCGCCTCACATGGCGAAGAAGGGCAAGGGCGCGATCGTCAACCTGTCGTCGCCCGCCTCTGTGCACGGTATTCCGAATGCGGCGATTTACTGCGCGGTCAAGGGCGCGGTGTCGGCGCTTACGCGGCAGGCGGCCGTCGAACTGGGCAAGAGCGGCATCCGCGTGAACGCGGTGGCACCCGGCCCGACGGTCACGCCGGGCGCGATGAAAGTTGTCGACGAGGTAGGCTGGAAGCGGCGCGCGCAGCGTACGCCATCGGGCCGCCTCTCCACAGCCGACGAGGTGGCGCGATTGGCAGTGTTTCTCGCGTCGGACGACAGCCTCTGCGTGAGTGGTGACGTGCTGTTCGGCGATGGCGGTCGATCGATCTCGGCACTCTGAACTGAAGCAATCGACAAAGGACAAAAATGGATTCATGCATCGTGATCGTCGGTGGCGCCAGCGGCATCGGTGAAGCCTGCGCGCGTATGTACGCGGCCAGGGGCCGGCGCGTCGCCGTGGTGGACCGCGACCCGACGGCGCTCGAGCGGGTTGAAAAGGAACTCGGCGCCCACGTGCGCTGCACCGATATCACCATCCCGGCCGAGGTGGAGGCCGCCGCAGCCGCAATCGAGCGGGACTGCGGGCCGGTGGAAGTGCTGATAGTGACGGCAGCGCAGGTCGTCGCGCCGGCTCGCGTCGAGGCCTTGGATGCAAGGGTCTTCGGCCAGGGCTTCGACGTCAACGTGACCGGCAGCTACTCGTGCTGCAAGGCGTTCGGCCTGCGCATGAAGGCGAGGGGACGCGGCGCCATCGTGCTGCTTGGCTCGACGTCGGGCGTGAAATCCACGCCGTACTTCGCGTACGGCTCGTCCAAGGCGGCGCTGATCAGTCTGGGGCAATCGTTGGCCGCAGAATGGGTGCGCTTCGGCGTGCGGGTGAACGTGGTGTCGCCCGGCACTACGGAGACGCCGCTGGTGCGCGCGTTGTTCGATGCGGGCGCGCGCGACCGCGCGGCGGTGGAACGCAACTCTGGGATGGGTAAGCTTATCCAGCCTGAGGAAGTAGCGGCTGCCGTCGAGTTCCTTGCCTCGGACGCGGCGTCCGCCGTCACCGGCGTGAATCTGCTGGTTGATGGCGGCATGGGCGTGTCGCAGACATGGGGCTCTTACGGCGGCGTGCCGAAGCCGGAATGACGTTGTAAACAACAAGGAGGCATACATGAGGATTCTCGTCACGGGCGCGGCGCGCGGGATCGGCCGCGCCACTGCGGCAAGGCTTGCGCGCGACCATGCCGGCAAGGGCCTGAAGCTGCTGCTGGTGGACCAGCATGCGGAGGAACTTGAGACCTTCGCGAAAGAACTCGCGCCCCAGTGCGAGGTGATCGCCACGGCCACCGGTGACCTCACGAAGACGGCGTTCTGCGCCAGCGTGGGCGAGACGGCGAAGGCGAAACTCGGCGGCATGGACGTGTTCGTCAGCAATGCCGGCGGCAGCATCCACGGGGCGCTGAAAGAACTTCCGCTCGAATCCTGGAACAAGATCATCGACCTCAACTGCACTGCGACATGGCTGCTGGCAAAAGCCCTGTACGAGCAGTTGAAGGAAGCGGGGGGCTGCATTGTCGTGGTTAGCTCTATCGCGGGCACACACCCCGAGGCCAAGCTCGGCTCGTACAGCGTGAGCAAAGCCGCCGTGACGATGCTGGCGCAGCAACTGGCCATCGAGTGGGGGCCGGACGGGATCCGAACCAACATCATTAGCCCGGGCACGATCCACACCTCCAACACCGACCGCGTCTACCGCATCCCCGAAGCCAAGGCGGACCGCGAGCGCGTCGTGCCGCTGCGCCGCATCGGGACGCCAGATGATATTGCCGGCATGGTGTCGTTCCTGGCAGGGCCGGATGGCGCGTATTGCAATGGCGCGAACTTCGTCGTGGATGGAGGCTTTACGCAGACGGTGATGTCGCAACTGAGGTACGTAGCCAAAACTTGAGCGGCGGGGGCGGGCAACCCCGGCCTGCGAGTAGCGTGGGCAAGTTCCCAGACTACCGCTCCGCAATATAGTGCTGCGTCGTCACAACCTCCCCCTCCCGCAGGAACTCAAGCACCCGCGCCTCCAGTTCCCTGTCTGCCATGGTGGCCCTGGCGCGCTGGTGCAGGTAGTCGGCCCATGAGGCGACGATGAAGCGCTCCACATAGCGCGCCGGGTCGCCCAGGTCGCGGTATACCCGCCAGAGCGTGGCGCCGTCGCGCCTGCGCGAGGCGCGCAGCTGGCTCACCGCGTGGAGGAACTCGTCGGCCTCGCCGGGGCGGATGCGGTAGCTCACCTCCACCGAGATCGGGCCGTCTTCAGGCAGGGGTTGCTCCTTGATGAAGATGTCTTCCCACAGCGCGACAGGCGTTACCTCCTGCGTGTCGCCCATGCGCAGGGGAAACCGGCCCGCCAGGAAGATGCCGGCCGCCATGGCCAGCGCTGCAAGGCACAGGGCGGCCGGCAGCCCGGCAAAGCCGGACACCGCGCCCCAGAAAGCCGAGCCGATGGCAAATGAGCCCAGTGCGCTCACCGTGTGCAGGGCCACGGCGCGCGAGCGTACCCAGGGCGGTGCGCTGGACTGTGTGGCCGTATTGAACGTGGCCATGACCGCCATCCAGGCCGCGCCGCCAATGGCCAGCGCCACAAAGATCACGGCCGGAATGCGCACAAACGCCGAGATGACCATGACGGCTGCAAACACGAGGCAGCCAATGGCGACCAGCCGCTCCAGCCCCAGTCGCGCCCGCATCTTGCCCAGCACAAGCCCGGATGCGACCGCGCCGGTGCCGAGGCAGCCCATGAGAAAGCCGAACCCGGTGGCGCCCAGCTTGAGCTGCTGCGCAGCAATGGCAGGCAGCAAGGCCCAGAGCGCGGCGCCGGCGCCGCTGTAGGCGACGGTGCGCACCAGCTGCGCCAGAATCACCGGCGAGTGCCGCGCATAGCGCAGGCCGGCGACGGTGCCGCTCCACAGGCGCTCAGCCGGCAGCGGCGATTTGGCGTGCGGCGCAGGTGGCCAGAGCCGCACCGCCTGCATCATGGCCAGTGCGCTGGCCACGCTCACGGCAAAGACCCAACCCGCGCCCAGCCACGCAAAGATGAAGCCCGCGATCGACGGGCCCAGCGCCCGTGCGCTGTTCCAGGCGATGGACATGGCCGTGATGGCCTGCGCCATGTCCTCGCGCGGGACTGAATCAACCACGCTGGTGTTCCAGGCCGGCGACAGCAAGGCCGTGCAGCAGCCTGCCGCAAAGGTGAATATCAGCAAGGTTGCGGGCCCGGCCCAGCCCAGCAGCGCCAGCAGCGATAAGAGCGTGACAACGCCGACCTGTACGCCCAGTGCGACGATGATGAGCCGCCGGCGGTCCATGGTGTCGGCCAGCACGCCGGCCGGAAGGGCCAGCAGGAACATCGGGAAGAACACGGCCGTCTGCACCAGGGCCGCCAGAAAGGAGGAGCCCGTCAGCTCCACCATGAGCCACGAGGCCGCCATGACCTGCATGGCGTTCCCCGTGAAATAAATGGCGCTACCGGCCCAGAGACCCCGGAATGCCGGCCGGCGCAGCGGCGCCCACAGCGAATTGGACACTCAAGTCCGCACCCGCCCGTCGCCCGTCAGCATGGACAGCTCCACGAACTTCGAGGCGACATGATCAGTGGGTGAGAAGGAGACAGAGAAGCCGCCGAAGTTCATGTTGCCCATGGACTCCAGCCCGTTGATGAGGCCGTCGCGTGAGCCCCCCCGGGCACCTGCGCGCCTCAGGCCTTCGGCAAACACCTTGGCGGCCAGGTAGCCCTCCATGCTGGAGAAGTTGGCCTGCACGTCCTTGCCGCCCTTGACGGCTTCAACGAACTCCCGGGCGATGGCGCGGGCTGCGTTGTAGGGGGAGGGCATGACCTGGGACACGACGACGCCCGCGCCGTCCCTGCCCAGTTCGTCAGCCAGCGCCTGCGTGCCGACGAAGGACACGTTGTAGAAGGTTCCGCCATAGCCGGCCTTGCGGGCGGCGCGGATGAACGCCGCACATGACTTGTAGGCGCTGATCTGCACGACGGCGTCGGGGTTGGCGGCCAGCAGCGTCCTGACCGACGCCGCCACATCCACCGAGTTGCGCTCCACCGTGGCCGTGGCCACCGGCTTGAGTTGAAGTGCCTCCAGTGCAAGCACGGTCCCGTCCAGCCCGGCCTTGCCATAGGCATCGTTCTGGTGGAACACCGCGATTTTCTTCAGGCCCAGGCTGGTGAGCTGGCGCACGATGAGGCCGGTCTCGTCGTTGTACGAAGCGCGCAGGTGGAACACGTTCCTGTGCAGCGGCTGTCGCAGCGCCATGGCGCCGGTAAAGGGCGCGAAGAACGGGACGTTGTCCTTGATGGCCAGCGGCAAGGCGGCCACGCTGGTGGGTGTGCCGATATAGCCGAACAGGGCAAACACGTCGTCGGCGATGAGTTTCTTCGTGTTCTCGACGCACCGGTCGGGCTCATAGCCGTCGTCCAGGTTGCGGATCTCGATCTGGCGGCGGTTCACGCCGCCTTGCGCGTTGAGCCCATCGAAATGAAGCTTTGCGCCCTGGTAGAACTGGATGCCCAGTTGCGCGGCAGGACCGGTGAAAGGAGCCGACTGGCCGACGATGATTTTTCCTTCAGACTGTGCTTGCGCAATGTTGAAACCTCCAGCGAGGGCGGCACCCGAAGCGAGGGAGAAGGTTCTGCGATTGATCATCGGATGATTATGCGGCGCGGCCTGCCTGGCGGATTAAGGCAAATCCCGAAGATGCCGCCCGTCCGGCACTGCCGGGATGCAATACTTTCGGCCTGCACCCCGGTGTGTTGCCTGCCCTGCCAGCCGTGTCCGTTGCCAATGCCCCCACCGTGCCTGCAGACAGCAGCCCGGCTACCATGTCGGCCGGGACGATCGGCTTGTTGGCTGAATCGCCCATCCGATTGACACCTACCATTGCCTTGATTCATGAGCAGCACGACCGGCATCTCCCCTGTCACTCAGGTCACGGGTGCCTGCCCGCATGACTGCCCCGACACCTGCTCGCTGGTCACCAGCGTGCAGGGGGGTGTCGCACTGAGGGTGCAGGGCAACCCTGCGCATCCGCATACGGCGGGCGTGCTGTGCAACAAGGTCTCGAAGTACACCGAACGCACCTACCACCCTGAGCGGGTCCTGCACCCGCTCAGGCGCGTAGGTCCCAGGGGATCCGGGCAGTTCGAGCGCGTGGGCTGGGACGAGGCGCTGGACGATATCGCGGCGCGGCTGGCGGCGATTGCCGCACGCGACCCGCAGGCCATCGTGCCCTACAGCTACGCCGGCACCATGGGGCTGGTTCAGGGGGAGGGCATGGCCGCGCGGTTTTTCCACCGGCTGGGCGCGTCGCTGCTGGATCGCACCATCTGCGCGGCTGCCGGTGGCGAGGGCATGACGCAGACGCTGGGCGGCAAGGTCGGCATGCGGGTGGAATTTTTTGCGGAATCAAGGCTCATCGTCATCTGGGGCAGCAACTCCATCGCCAGCAACCTGCACTTCTGGCGCCATGTGCAAGCCGCCAAGCGGGCCGGCGCAAAGATCATCTGCATTGACCCGCGCAAAAGCGAGACGGCCGAGAAGTGCCACGAACACATCGCGCTGCTGCCGGGCACCGACGCGGCGCTGGCGCTGGCGGTCATGCACGAGCTGGTGGTTCACGACTGGCTGGACCATGACTACATTGCGCAGCACACGCTGGGCTGGGATGCGCTGCGCGAGCGCGCGCTGCAGTGGCCGCCGGAGCGCGCGGCTGCGGTGTGCGGGATACCGGTGGAGCAGGTGCGGTCACTTGCGCGGGACTGGGGCACGCTCAAGCCGGCCGCCATCCGCGTCAACTACGGCATGCAGCGGGTGCGCGGCGGCGGCAATGCCACGCGTGCGATTGCCTGCCTGCCGGCGCTCACGGGTGCATGGCGCCACCGCGCAGGCGGCGTGCTGCTGTCAAGCTCCGGCCTGTTCCCCGTGGAGAAGGCTGCCCTGCAGCGGCCCGACCTGATGCGGCAAGCCCTGGGCGGCCGTGCGTCGCGCACCATCAACATGAGCACCATCGGCGATGAGTTGCTGCGCCCTTCGGCACCGGAGTTCGGGCCCCGGATCGAGGCGCTGGTGGTCTACAACAGCAACCCGGTGGCCGTCGCGCCCGAGTCGGGCAAAGTGGTACAGGGGTTCGCGCGTGAAGACCTCTTCACGGTGGTGTTGGAACACTTCATGACCGACACGGCCGACTGCGCCGACTACGTGCTGCCTGCCACGACGCAGCTGGAGCATTGGGACATTCACTTGTCTTACGGTCACACGGACGTTCTGTTGAACCGCCCGGCCATCGCGCCGGTGGGCCAGGCACGCACCAACACGGATGTGTTCCGCGCGCTCGCCGCGCGCATGGGGTATGCGGACCCGTGCTTCGCCGACACCGACGAGGCCATGTGCCGCGCCGCCTTTGGCAGCAAGGTGGACTTTGCCGAACTGCTGGACAAGGGCTTTGCGACACTGAAGTTGCCCGAGGCGCCATTTGCGCATGGAGGCTTCCCCACGCCATCAGGGAAATGTGAGTTCTTCAGCGCGCGCCTGGCCGCCCAGGGCCTGGATGGCCTGCCGGACCACCTACCGAATTACGAGCTGGCGGGGTCGTCCGCTTCGTTCCCGCTGGCCATGATCTCTCCGCCCGCACGCAACTTCCTGAACTCGACCTTTGTCAATGTCAAAAGCCTGCGCGACATCGAGGGGGAGCCGTTGCTGGAGATTCATGCCGATGACGCCGCGGCGCGCGGCATCGCATCGGGCAGCATCGTCAAGGTGTTCAACGACCGCGGTGAGTACCGCTGCAAGGCCGAGGTCTCGGCCCGCGCGCGACCCGGCGTGGTCCATGGCATGGGCATCTGGTGGCGCAAGCTGGGCCTGGACGGCAGCAATGTCAACCAGCTCACCAGCCAGCTGCTGACCGACCTGGGCCGCGGCCCGGTGTTCTACGACTGCCTGGTCGAA
>CAZFKW010000021.1:12863-14906 GCA_964519795.1 uncultured Ramlibacter sp.
GGTGTTGCAACGACCGCCTCCAGTGCCCCGGCGGCCGCTTCAAATGCAGCAGCCGGAGTTGTAGCAGCCGGAGTCGCGGCGGCGTGAAGCGGGGCATTGCAGCTGCGGTCATGGTCGTGCTGGCCGGTGCGGCCCTGCTGTGCCTGGGCGGCTGCGGCACGCTGGGCTACTACTGGCAGTCAGTCAGCGGCCACATGAAAATGATGAGTGATGCCCGGCCGGTGGGCGAGTGGCTGTCTGACGGCACCACCCCGGCCCGGCTCAAGGAGCGGCTCGACCTGACCCAGCGCATCCGCAGTTTTGCCGTGAGTGAGCTCAAGCTGCCCGACAACGACAGCTACCGCCGCTATGCCGACCTGAAGCGCCGGGCGGTGGTCTGGAACGTGGTGGCCGCGCCCGAATATTCGCTGACCCTGCGCACCTGGTGCTTCCCGGTGGCCGGCTGCGTCGGCTACCGGGGATACTTTGACGAAGCTGCCGCACGCGCGGAAGCCGCCATGCTCAAGGCCCAGGGCTTCGAGGTCAGCGTCTATGGCGTGCCGGCGTATTCCACCCTGGGCTGGTTTGCCGACCCCTTGCTCAACACCTTCATCAACTACCCCGAGGGTGAGCTTGCCCGGCTGATCTTCCATGAGCTGGCGCACCAGGTTGTCTATGCCAAGGGCGACACCATGTTCAATGAATCATTTGCAACAGCGGTGGAGCGCATTGGCGGCGCCCGCTGGCTGGCGGCGCAGGGCTCGGAGGCCGCGCGCAGCGAATATGAAAAGTTCAACGGCCGCCGGGTCCAGTTCCGCGCGCTGGCCCTGGCCAC
The DNA here is from genome assembly GCA_964519795.1 of uncultured Ramlibacter sp. Lineage (GTDB taxonomy): Bacteria > Pseudomonadota > Gammaproteobacteria > Burkholderiales > Burkholderiaceae_C > JACMQX01. The sequence continues at coordinate 13,678 of CAZFKW010000021.1, forward strand.
CCGCCGCGAGCTGACCTCGATTTACAAGACCGCGCCGTCCGGCGAGCGTGCAGCCCTCAAGGCCAGAGCCATGCAGGACTTCCGGGACCGGTACGCGCAGCTCAAGGCCGGCTGGGACGGCTTTGCCGGGTACGACGCCTGGGTGGCCGGCGCCAACAATGCCTCGTTCGGCGCGCAGGCTGCCTATGATGAACTCGTGCCCGGTTTTGAGGCCTTGTTCGAGCGCGAAGGCCGCGACTGGCAACGGTTTTATGATGCGGTCAAGCGCCTGGCGGACATGCCCAGAGACCAACGACACCAAGCCCTGAAGGAGACCACCCGTGCCTGACATCCACATCACGCGAGACCACGCCCTGAGCCTGGCCGAAGCCCGCAAGATCGCCTTCAAGTGGGCCGAGATGGCAGAGGAGAAGTTCGACATGGAGTGCACCTACGAAGAGGGCAAGACATGCGACCTGGTCACATTCACGCGCTCCGGGGTGAACGGTGAGCTGACGGTCACCAAGGACAAGTTCGAGCTTGACGCCAAGCTCGGCTTCCTTCTGGGCGCCTTCAAGGACAGGATTGAAGACGAGATCGTCAAGAACCTCGATACCCTGCTCGCGAAGAAAAAGCCGGCGAAGAAGAAATAACGGAGTGGCACTTGCTCAGGCGTCGGCCTGTTCTGCCGTACTCCCGTACTCCCGTTCGGCCTGAGCCTGTCGAAGGCCTGGCCCGGTGCATCGCACAAGGGCTTCGACAGGCCTGTCCTGAGCTTGACGAAGGGCTCAGCCCGAACGGTGATTTACTGGACGGCAGGGCGCTTAGCTCAGGCTCTCGATCAGATCCACGTACTGCTGCATCGCATCGTCCTTCGACGTCCCCTTGAGACTGTTCCAGGCATCCCATTTGGCTCGGCCCACCATGTCACCAAAGCCGGGCTTCTTGTCGGCGTTGTCCCCGGCCGTGCCCTGCTTGTACAGTGCGTAGATCTTCAGCAGCGTGGCGTTGTCCGGGCGCTCGCTCAGGTTCTTGGAACCGGCAACGGCGGCTTCGAAGGCGGCTTTCAGGTCGGCCATGGTGTGTGCTCCTCTTGAGATGGCTGGAAGTATTGGGGTGAAGGGTCTACCTGTTGGGGTAACTGCGAAGTATCTTACGTGCAGCCTACGCCCCAGAATAGGGGCCTGACCCGAATTCAAGCAAAACACTGGTGGAGACAGACATGGTGACCCGAACCGTCGCGAAGAAAG
>CAZFKW010000021.1:14916-20288 GCA_964519795.1 uncultured Ramlibacter sp.
CCCACGACCCCCCGGGTTGTCTCCGACGCCACCCGCAAGCTGGCCGCGCAGGTGGCCGCCAGTGCGGCCCCTGTGGCCCGGCGGGCCGGCAAGACCGCGACGAAAGCCGCCAGGGTGGTGCGCAAGAACGTGACCAACGCCGTCAGCGGAACGCTGGGCCTGTCCGGCGAGCGCATGACCAAGGTGGACACCGCCTGGCTGCGGATGGACTCGGATTCCAACCTCATGATGATCACCGGCATCTGGGTGCTGGCCCCCGGCATCACCCATGCGGCCCTGTGCGAGCGGGTGGAAGGCCGCCTGCTCAAGTACCGCCGCTTCGGTCAGCGCGTGGTGGAAGACGCCGCCGGCGCCACCTGGGTGGACGACCCCGACTTTGACATCAACAACCACGTCGTGCGCGAAAAGCTCCCGAAGGCCGCCAGCGGGCAAGACCAGGACGCCCTGCAGGACCGCGTGGCCGAGCTCGCCATGCAGCCCCTGGACCGCAAACACCCGCTGTGGCAATTCAGCCTGGTCGAGAACTACCGCCTGCCCGATGGCACCATGGGCAGCGCGATGATCGTGCGCATCCACCACTGCATTGCCGACGGCATTGCGCTGATTTCGGTGACCATGTCGCTGATCGACGGGGGTGCGCCCCCGCCCGAGCGCGCGCCCAGGGCTGCGGCCCATGGGCCGGAAGACTGGATCTCTGACACGCTCATCAAGCCCTTCACCGACATGACCGTGAAGGCACTGGGCAAGGCGGGCGACGGTGCGGCCCAGGTGCTGCAGATCCTGAGCGACCCGCAAAAGGGCATGGCCGGCTCCATGGACATGGCCAAGGTGGCCTACCAGCTGGTGAGCGACCTGGCGGCGCTGGCCATGATGCCCGACGACTCGAAGACGCGGCTCAAAGGCAAGCCCGGCACTGCCAAGCGCGTGGCCTGGTGCCAGCCGATTCCGCTGGACGAAGTCAAGGCCGTTGGCAAGGCGCTCAACTGCTCGGTCAACGACGTGCTGCTGTCCTGCGTGGCCGGCGCGATCGGCGAATACCTCAAGTCCCATGGCGACGACACCACTGGCCAGGAAATCCGCGCCATGGTGCCGGTCAACCTGCGGCCGCTGGACCAGGCGCACAAGCTGGGCAACCGCTTTGGGCTGGCGCCCCTGGTGCTGCCCGTCGGCGTGGACAACCCCATCGAGCGGGTGTACGAGGTGCGCCGCCGCATGAACGCCATGAAGGGCAGCTACCAGCCACTGCTGGCCTTCAGCCTGCTGGCTGTCGCCGGCCTGCTCATCAAGCCCGCGCAGGACGCCATGCTCAACCTTTTCGGCAAGAAGACCACGGCCGTCATGACCAACGTTCCCGGCCCGCGCGAGAAGATCAAATTCTGCGGCTCTACCGTGGAGCAGAACCTGTTCTGGGTGCCGCAGTCTGGCGATGTGGGGCTGGGCGTGTCGATCCTGAGCTACGGCGGCGGTGTGCAGTTCGGCGTCATCACCGACTCAACGCTGTGTCCGGACCCGCAGGCCATCATTGACGAGTTCACGCCGGAGTTCGCGAAGCTCTCCCTCGTGACGCTGATGCTGCCTTGGGGAGACTGACTCCTCCAGCAGGAATGGCGCTTGCCCGGGCGTCTGGCTATTTCCCCGTTCGGCCTGAGCAAACCCCCGTTCGGCCTGAGCTTGTCGAAGGCCTCGCACGGTACATCGCATCAAGGCTTAGACCCTTCGACAAGCTCAGGACAGGCCAAGCTCAGCCCGAACGGGGTGTATTGAGAGAGGCCGCCCGGGGAAGGGGCTAGTCCTTCTTCGTCCTGAGTGTCAGGAACTCCGCTTCATAGTCCTTGGCCAGGGACAGCTTCTGCGCTTCCGTCAGCACCTTGCCGGCCTGCTGGAAGAACTTGTTTTCTTCTTCCTCCAGGTGGTGGTTGACTTTCTCTGCCAGCTTCTTTGCAGCAGGCAGCCAGGCCGGGGAGCTTTGCTCGATCTTTTCCAGGTCTTCCACCATTTCGTCCATCTCGTGATGTTCGGCAATGGCGTGGCGCGATGCGTCAACGGTGGCGTCGTGCTCGAACAGCGGCACATAGAAGCACCGCTCCTCGGCGGTTTCATGGGCCAGGAGTTCCTGCTTGAGTTCGCGGAAAAGGCGTGTGCGGTCAGGGCTGTCGCCCTGGGTTTCAACAAGTTGGGCAGCCAGCGCACGCTGTGTGACGTGGCTGACGCGGAGGGCTTCGAATATGTTCATTGAGCGATTATTGGCAGTGCCGCGCGCGCTGCCGTGTAGGCCGACATCCCGAGCTTCGGGCGGCGTCAATCCTGCAGTTCGGTCAGGGCGAGATCCACATCCAGCCGCTCCGCTGCATCCACCGGCTTGCTGGACGCGGCCTGCTCATAGAGCCTCGTGGCTTCGGCCATTTTCCGGTCGCCCTCCAGCATGAGGAGCCCGTTGGCGAACTCGATCATGGCAATGGCAGAGCCCGGGCTGATCTTCAGGGCTTCCTGGAAAAGTTTCAGGCCCGTGTCTTTCTTGGCGCCATAGGTCATGCCGCCGATGAGCGTGCCCACCTTGTCAATAACCTCGGCGTGGAACGCGGCCAGGGCGATGTGCGCATCGGCGTGCCTGGGCTGCAGCTGGATGGCTTTTTCCAGCGACTCCTTGACCCGGCCGCCCAGTCCCTGCGCCAGCGCCTTGGCCACGCTGATGCCCTGGCTGTAGCGGCCCAGGGCGTAGCCCTGCAGATACCAGGCGTTGGCGTTCTTCGGGTCTTCGGCGGCCTGTGCTTGCGCGCGCTGCGCCGCTTCCATGAACAGGTCGAGCCGGGTTTTCTCTTTCTTCTCAAGGTAGGTTGCATAGACGCAGGTGGCCTTGTTGGCCACCGTCACACCGCCGCCGCCGGCCTTCAAGCCGGCGTCTTGCGCCTTCTGGAATTCACCGCTGTGAAACAGCGCCCAGGCCTGGAGCACGGCGGGGTCGGCGGGCAGGGGTTCAGCGTCGCCCAGATGCAGCCGGCTCCAGTTCTTCCTCACGCTCGCGGCATCAAACGCATATTCGCCCGCATGCGGGAATGCAGTCCACTTGGCCATGTTTGTCTCCTCTTATTTTTCGGCAGGGTTGCTGTATGCCCCCGCCAGTCCCAACAGGTGCATGCGCTGGCCGGGTTCCAGGTACGGTACCAGCAGGTTCAGCACATGGTGCGCGCCGCGCAGCAGCGCGAGCTGGGCACTTTCGGGCTCCAGCGCGCGGCGCGGGTCCCTGACGTATTCGTAGCTCAGCCAGTAGGTCAGCACCACCACCATGCTGGTGGCGGTGGCTTCTACCTCGCGCGAGTCGATGGTCACGGCGCCCGAGCGGCTCATGCCGTCCAGCAGCGCGCGCACCGCACGGGTCTTGTTCTTGAGCACCCACTGGAAGTGCGTCTCCAGCCGCCGGTTCTTGGACAGCAGGTCGTTCAGGTCCCGGTACAGGAAGCGGTACTGCCAGATGAGCTCGAACAGCGAGTGCATGAAGAACCAGGCGTCTTCCACATCGCGCACGCCGTCGCTGGCGTTGAGCAGTTCGGACAGCGCGCGTTCGTAGCGGTCAAACAGCGAGTTGATCAGCTCGTCCTTGGCCGGGTAGTGGTAGTACAGGTTGCCGGGGCTGATGTTCAGCTCGGCCGAGATCAGCGTCGTCGAGACATTGGGCTCGCCAAACCTGTTGAACAGGTCAAGCGACACCTCAAGGATGCGCTCTGCGGTCCGGCGTGGCGCTTTTTTCGCCATGGATGTCTACCCCTTTTTGCTTTTTAAGCTTTAAACGCCACTCTAACCGGGTATCACCTGTAGCGGCACTAGGGATGGCGAGCAGTGGGGTTGTCATCTCGCTGCCTTGTTTTGGTGCGCAGCTTCAAACCGGTCAACGTGCGGCAGGTGCAACCGCGTGTTGCAGGTCGTCCATGACCTCTTGCAGCGTGGCAATGGCGCGGCCGATGCGCGTCGGCGGTTTGGGCAGGCTGACCAGGTGGCGCTTCGGGTCATCAAGCACGTCAGCATCCAGCGTGATGCCGTGCCGCGCGAGCTTGGCCGACAGGGTCGTGCGGCGCGAGCGCAGCATGGCGCGCGTCTGCTGGTAGGCATGCTCGGCAAGGTGCCTGCGCTGTCGGTAGCTGAACGTGTTGGCCAGGAACAGCTCCGGGTCGCGGTGGTCGGGCTCGATGAGCAGGATGTCGGTGCCGGGGTAGGCGCGCTCGTAGTGCTTCATGCCCAGCTCCATGCGCGAGTGGATCATCGAGCGGAAGGTCTGGCTCAGCACTGCCGGCAGGCCGCCGTCAACAATGCGCGGAATGCGGCGTTTCTCGGCGGGCAGGCCGCGCTGCATGACCCGGGAGGCAAGGTCCGGCGTAGCGTTGAAAGGCACGAGCGGGTTCAGGCAGAGCATCAGGTCCACGCCTTCGTCCATGGCCACGGTGGCATGCAGCGTCTTCTTGAGCGCGCCATCCACATAGTAGTTGTCGTCAATCTCCACGGGCGGAAAGAGCCCTGGCAGGGCCGAGCTGGCCTGCACGGCTTTGGAAATTGAAACATGGTCCCAGCCCGGCCGGCCAAAGGGCGCGGCCTCGCCGCTGTCCAGGTTGGCGGCCACCAGGGTCAGCTTGTTCCTGAGCTTGCGGAAGTCATTGGTGCGCCCGTCCTGCGAGAACAGCGCGGCCAGCCGGGTGTCCACCTGGTCGTTGGCGAACACGCCGGTTGGCAGGCTGGAGCCCAGGCGCTCGAGCGCCTGGGTCAGTGTCTTGCGCCCGGCCGTGAAGCGCCACAGCGCCGAGGCCGCCAGGCCGGGGAACATGATGCTGCGCCGCGCAAACTCGCTCCAGGCCGGCACCATCAGCCAGGAAGGGTCGAACACTTCCTGGCCTTTTGATGAGATGTCTTCGTCAATGAACGCGCGGGACAGCTCGCGTGGCGACATCCCGTTGGCAAGGCCCGCGGCAATGAAGCTGCCGGCAGACACGCCGATGTAATGGTCAAGGCTTGTGAAATCCAGTTCGGCAAGGGCCTCGTCCAGCGCGCAGAGCGCACCGATCTCGTAAATGGCCCCCAGCGGGCCACCGCCTGCGAGGGCGAGGGCGATCCGGGGCTGGGCGGATTTCTTTTGTGTCATGTCACACAGTTTAGGCGGCTCGGGAGTGCAGATTTGTTGCGTTGCAGCAAGTGGTGCGGACGAAAAAAAGGCGCCGTGACAGCGCCCTCTTCATGTGTCCGGGAAGATCACACGGCCTTGCGAGGTGCCGCCTTCTTCGCAGCGGCCTTTTTTGCCGGCGCGTTGGCAGATGGCGCTTTTGCGGCACGTGCCCTGGCAGCCGGCGCCTTGGCGCTCAGCCTGGCCACACTCGCATTCAGCGCGTCGA
>CAZFKW010000022.1:0-5114 GCA_964519795.1 uncultured Ramlibacter sp.
TGGCTCCTGGCTGGGCCACACGAGCCCGGACTACGCGAACATGGTGGGGCCCTATGGCGGGATCACAGCCGCACAGGCCCTGAATGCCGTCATGCTGCATCCAGAGCGCCTGGGCGAGCCGGTGGCGTTGACGGTGAACTATGCTGCTGCGCTCGCGGACGGTCCTTTCACGGTAGTCGCCCGCGCGGCGCGCACGAATCGCTCCACCCAGCACTGGGTTGTTGAGGTGCAGCAGCGGGGCGAGGCCGTGTTGACGGGAACGGTCTTCACCGCGCTGCGCCGCGACACATGGGTTGCCACTGAACACCCGGCTCCCGCAGTGCCGCTTCCGGCCGATGTGCCCGAGCCCGCCCGGACCCGCCCTGCCGGGTGGACGCACCACTATGAAATGCGCTTTATCGACGGTGGCTTTCCACCGGCCTGGGACGGTGCTGAAGACCCTTCCAGCCGCACTCGGCTGTGGGTGCGCGACCGACCTGCACGCCCGCTGGACTTCCCGTCGCTTGCGGCACTGTCGGACGTCTTTTTCCCGGGCATCTGGCGTCGGCGCGCCACACCGGTGCCCATCGGCACCGTGTCAATGACCATCTATTTCCATGCCGACAGCGCGCAACTGGCGGCCACCGGCAGCGGTTACCTGCTGGGGCAGGCCCGTTCACAGGTCTTCAACAAGGGATACTTCGACCAGACTGCGCAACTATGGAACGAAGCGGGCGCGTTGCTGGTCACCACGACCCAGGTTGTCTACTACAAGGAATGACCATGCCTGAAAACCCGGCAGCGCAACGACCCGTCGCCCTCATTGTCGGTGCGGGCGATTCAACCGGCGGGGCCGTGGCGCGCCGGTTCGCCAGGGAAGGCTGCACCGTGTGTGTTACCCGGCGCAGCTTTGACGCGCTGCGCCCACTGCTGGAGCAGATCATCTTTGCTGGCGGCAAGGCGCATGGCTTTGCGTCGGATGCCCGCAAGGAGGAGGAAGTCGTTGCGCTGGTCGAGCAGGTCGAGAACACCATCGGCCCGATCGAGGTGCTGGTCTTCAACATCGGTGCCAATGTGCCCTGCAGCATTCTGGACGAGACTGCGCGCAAGTACTTCAAGATCTGGGAGATGGCCTGCTTCGGCGGCTTTCTGAACGGGCGTGAGGTGGCACGCCGCATGGTGACGCGTACCGACGGCCGCAAGCAGACCATCATCTTCACCGGCGCCACGGCGTCGCTGCGCGGCTCGTCAGGCTTTGCCGCCTTCGCCGGCGCCAAGCATGCACTGCGTGCGCTGGCCCAGAGCATGGCGCGCGAACTCGGGCCGCGCGGCATCCATGTGGCGCATGTGGTGGTGGATGGCGCCATCGACACCGAATTCATCCGCAAGAACTTTCCGGAGCGCTATGCACTCAAGTCCGAGGACGGCATCCTCAACCCAGACCATATCGCCGATGCCTACTGGATGCTGCATCAGCAACCGCGCGACGCATGGACGCATGAGCTGGACCTGCGGCCTTACTCGGAAAAATTCTGAGCACCAGTTCGCACTGACAATACGGAGACATCATGACAAAGAGCGTGGAGTTTTTCTTTGACTTTGGCAGTCCGGCCGCCTACCTGGCGTACCGGCAACTGCCGTCCATCTGCGACGAGGCAGGGGCGGTCATCATCTGGAAGCCCATGCTGCTGGGCGGCGTGTTCCAGGCGACCAGCAATCACTCGCCCATGACCGTCCCGGCCAAAGGCAGCTACATGCTGGATGACCTGGCCCGTTTTGCCAGGCGCTACGGCTGCGCTTTCAACCACAACCCGCACTTCCCGATCAACACCCTCACCCTGATGCGCGGTGCCGCAGGCCTGCAGATGCGCTACCCGGAGCGGTTCGGTGCCTATGTGGACGCCGTTTTCCAGGCCATCTGGGTGGACGGCAAAAACATGAGCGACCCGGCCACCGTCGCTGCGGTCCTGCAGCCGGCAGGCTTTGAGGCTGCGGCCTTCATGGCACTTGTGTCGGATGCGGAAGTAAAAGACCGGCTCAAGGCCATCACCCGGGAAGCAGTGGAGCGGGGCGTGTTCGGCGCACCTGCGTTCTTCGTCAACGGCACGCTGTATTGGGGCCAGGACCGACTCGATTTTGTAAAGGAAGCACTGGAATGACTGACATCCTGACCCACGCCGATGCAGGCGTGATGACCATCACCTTCAACCGTGTGGACAAGAAGAACTCGATCACCTCTGCCATGTATGGCGCCATGGCGGATGCACTGGAGCAGGCAGCGGCCGATGCTTCAGTGCGCGTCGTGGTGATACAGGGCCACGAGACGATCTTCAGCGCCGGCAATGACATCGGTGACTTCCTGAACCAGCCACCGGCTGGCGCAAACTCGCCGGTTTTCCGCTTCCTGCGCGGCATTGCGGCATTCCCCAAGCCGCTCATTGCAGCGGTGTGCGGTCCCGCAGTCGGCGTGGGCACGACCATGCTGTTTCATTGCGACCTGGTCTATGCAGGCGACAACGCTGCCTTCTCCATGCCATTCGTCAATCTCGGTCTCTGCCCGGAAGCGGCCTCGAGTCTGCTCGTGCCGCAGATGTTCGGCTACCACCGCGCCGCAGAAGCGCTGCTCATGGGTGAGCCCTTCATGGCCGAGGCTGCGCTTGAGGCGGGTCTCGTCAACCGGGTTGTGCCCCCGACCGAAGCCAATGGTGTGGCCCAGGCGCAGGCGCGCAAGCTCGCGGCCAAGCCCGTCAGTTCCCTTGTCGAGACCAAGCGGCTCATGAAAAAGGGGCAGGCGAAGCTGGTCAACGAGCAGATGGATGAAGAAGGCGCCAGTTTCGGGCGGATGCTGGGCGAGCCTGCCGCCAAAGAGGCTTTCACGGCTTTCATGGAGCGCCGCAAGCCGGATTTCAGCAAGCTCTGACGCAGCGGTCGCCCGGGCGGCGTGTGTGTTTTGAGTATTTTCCTGTGCCTTTAGGTCATGGTTGCCGCCGTGCCGCTTGCCTAACATGGGCTCCACTCGAACTCCCTGTTCGGGACCGAAGACCAAAAGGAGACAAGAGCATGGATATGAAACAGTGGGCGTCAGCCTTCGTGATCCTGACCGCAAGCCTCGGTGCTGCACAGGCGCAAACCACCGGTACCCTGTCAAACGATGCGCTGCGCATCGGCGTGTTGACGGACATCTCGGGCGTGTATGCCGACATCTCCGGCAAGGGCGCTGTCGAGGCCGTGAAAATGGCCGTCGAGGACTTTGGCGGGCGGATGTTCGGGAAACCGATTGAAGTGGTTTCCGCAGACCACCAGAACAAGGCCGACGTGGGCGCGGCCAAGGCGCGTGAATGGTACGACTCCGGTGTTGACATGATCAACGACCTGGCCAACTCCGGGGTTGCGCTGGCTGTTGCCGGCGTGACCAAGGAAAAAAAGCGCCATGCCATCGTCAATAACGCCTCCAATGTGGGTGTGACGAATGCGCAGTGCTCACCCTACACGGTGCACTATGCCTATGACGCCTATTCGCTGGCCAACGGCACAGGCCGTGCGATTGTGGAAGGCGGCGGCGACACCTGGTTCTTCCTGACGGTGGACTTTGCCTTCGGCATCGGCCTGGAGCAGCAGGTGGGTGATGTGGTGCGCGGCGCCAAGGGGCGCGTGGTGGGTGCTGCGCGTCACCCGCTGGGCACAACGGACTTTTCGTCCTATGTGCTGCAAGCGCAGGCCTCGAAGGCCAAGATCATCGGCTTGGCCTCCACCGGCAACGACACCATCAACGCCATCAAGGCCGCCAATGAGTTCGGTGCGACGAAGAACCAGAAGCTCGCAGCACTGCTGCTGTGGATCCAGGACGTGCACGCCCTGGGCCTGCCGACGGCGCAAGGCCTGCAGCTGACCAATGCCTGGTATTGGGACATGAATGACGAGACACGTGCCTTCGCAAGGCGCTACATGCAGCGCGTCGGACAGATGCCCAACATGGCTCATGCAGGCGACTATTCGTCCACCATGCATTACCTGAAGGCCGTGCAGGCTGCAGGCTCGGACGATCCGGATGCGGTGTCGGCGAAGATGCGCGAGGTGCCCATCAATGACATGTGCGCAAAGAATGGCCGAATCCGCGCCGACGGCCGCATGGTGCACGACATGTACCTCTGGGAAGTCAAGAAGCCCTCAGAGTCCCGCTATGCCTGGGACTACCTGAAGCTGGTCAAGACCATTCCTGCGGACCAGGCCTTCATGCCCCTGGCCCAGAGCACCTGCTACCTGGTCAAGCGCTGAGGTCTCACGCGTAGCATGATGCGGGAGGCGGCTGTTGCGCCGCTTCACCCGCAGCCGGGCTTGCGCCCGGCGCGCGAATTCCAGGATTCAAATGACCGCCATTCTTGAAACGCAGGGCCTTTCCCGGACATTCAACGGGTTTCACGCTGTATCCAACGTGAACCTGTCGGTGCAGCAGGGCCATATCCATGCCCTGATCGGCCCGAACGGTGCGGGCAAGACAACCTGCTTCAACCTGCTCACGCGTTTCATCGACACGACGGCCGGGACCATTCGCTACGACGGGCGCGACATCACCCGCACACCGGCCGATGCGGTGGCGCGGATGGGGCTGGTGCGTTCGTTCCAGATATCAGCGGTGTTCGGCAAGCTCAGTGTTTTCGAGAACGTCCGCCTTGCAGTGCAGCGCCGGCGCGGCCACTCCATGGACTTCTGGCGCAGCGACAGCGCCTTGAAGGTGCATGATGCGCGAACGCGTGAGTTGCTGGACGAAGCCGGCTTGGCCGAATGGGCGGGCCATGCCGCAGGCGAGCTGCCCTATGGCCGCAAGCGGGCGCTTGAACTGGCCACGACGCTGGCCCTTGAGCCGAGGGTCCTGCTGCTGGATGAACCCATGGCCGGGATGGGCGCCGAAGACATTGCCGGCGCCGCCAGGATGATCCGCCAGGCCGCGCGCGGCCGGACGGTGCTGATGGTCGAACACAACCTCTCCGTCGTGGCCGACCTCTGCGACCGCATTACGGTGCTGGCACGGGGCGAGGTGCTGGCCGAGGGCGATTACCCGACGGTGTCACGCGATCCGCGCGTGGTCGAGGCCTACCTGGGGCACGGGCATGCAGGCCAGCGCAGGCACACTGCGC
>CAZFKW010000022.1:5124-15812 GCA_964519795.1 uncultured Ramlibacter sp.
GACGGGAATGGTCATGAGTGACGCGTTGCTCGAACTCGCCGATGTGCGAGCCTGGTATGGACCCAGCCAGGCGCTGCATGGCGCCAGCCTGAAGCTGCACGCAGGGGAACTGGTGACCCTGCTCGGCCGCAACGGCGCAGGCAAGTCCACCTTGCTCAAGACCATCATGGGCATGGTCAGTCCGTGCCAGGGGTCGATACGTTTCAGGGGGGAGGAAATCTCCGGCAAACCCCCGCACCAGATAGGCCGCATGGGCATCGCCTTCTGCCCCGATGACCGCGGCATCTACGCCACGCTGTCGGTGCGAGAGAACCTGCGCCTGCCGCCCGTCGTGGCCGAGGGGGGCATGAGCGAGGATGAGCTGTACGGGCTGTTCCCGAACCTTGCGTAGCGCTCACGCTCGGCCGGCACGCACCTGTCGGGCGGCGAGCAGCAGATGCTGGCCATTGCGCGCATCCTGCGCACCGGCGCGCGCGTGCTGCTGCTGGACGAGCCCACCGAAGGCCTGGCCCCGGTGATCGTGGACCGCATCGGCGAGCTCCTGCGCAAACTCAAGCAGCGTGGCTACACCATCCTGCTTGTTGAGCAGAATGTGCACTTTGCCGCCGAATTGGCAGACCGGCACTACCTGATGGAGACGGGGCGCGTGACGGACATGTTTGACGCCGCCACCCTGCTGCGTGAATTTGACGCCATCACGGCGCGGATCGGGGTTTGATCAATGCCCATCCTGCAATACCTGCTCCCCCCGTGCGCCATGCGGCTTGGCGCGGTAGTCCGACGGGCGGAAGCCGGTGAACCGCTTGAAGGTGTTGGAAAACGCAAAGGGGTTGACGTAGCCCACGCTGCCGGCAATCGCCTCGATCTTGTCGGCCGTGGTCGCGAGCAGGTGCGCCGCCTGGGCCATGCGCAGCGCGGCGAGCTGCTTGCCGGGGCTGCGCCCCAGGCTCTTCTGGCACAGGCGCCGCAAATGCTCCTCGCTGGTATTGGCCAGACCCGCAAGGTCGGCCAGCGTCCAGTCGCGCGCAAGATCGGCCTTCACGGCATTCCACACGTGCACCAGGCGTGGCTCCCGCTCCAGCGGCTCCAGGATGCGGGCGACGTAACGCTCGATCACATCCACCCAGACGACGCAGGTGCCCGGGTCTGCAGCGCCCTGCATCTCGCCGGCCAGCCCGAGGATTGCGTGCTCCAGCACCTGCCCGTCGAACGGGCTCATGGTCGGCGCCATGGCACCGTCCACCGAGCGGGCCGAACGCGGCATGAAGCGCACCCAGGCCAGGCGCCAGCGCTTGCCCGGCACGCAATGGAAGGCATGCAGCACGTGGGCCGGCGCAAAGGTCACGCTGCCCGGCTTGTGCGGGTACCAGCGGCCGTCCAGCAGGGTCTGGCCTTCGCCGCTCAGGCACACCTGCATGAATGCACCGCTCAGGTGGGTTCGCACCACGGTGTAGGGCGTGGACGCATCCACCACCGTCACATGGGCGATATGCCGCGCGGCAAGCGCTTCACAGTGCTCTGCGCGCACCTGGATCTGCACGGTTTCATCACCCAGCAAATGGGTTTCACGGGAGATATCGGGATGTTTGACCATCTGTTGCAGATGATAGGGACAAGGAGGCGGCATGACTGAGATATTCGGCATGCCCCTGCCGGTGCTGGCGGGCCAGCTGATGCTGGGGCTGGTCAACGGCTGCTTCTATGCGGTGCTCAGTCTCGGGCTGGCGGTGATCTTCGGGCTGCTGCGCATCGTCAATTTTGCCCACGGAGCGTTCTTCATGGTGGGTGGTTTTGGTGCCTGGATGCTGCAGCGCTACCTCGGCCTTGACTACTGGGTTGCGCTGGCCGTCGTGCCGCTGGTGGTGGGCGCGCTGGGCGGCCTGTTCGAGCGGACGCTGCTTCGGCGGCTGTACGGGCTGGACCCGATCTATGGACTGCTCCTGACCTTCGGCCTGGTGCTGGTGCTTGAAGGCGGCTTCCGCGTGATGTTCGGCACTTCTGGCCAGCCCTATCCGGTGCCCGAGAGCCTGCGTGGCGTTTTCAATCTCGGTTTCATGGTGCTGCCGGTATACAGGGCCTGGGTCATCGTCGCGGCGCTGGCAGCCTGCCTGCTGACCTGGTGGCTGATCGAGCGCACACCGCTGGGCGCACGCCTGCGCGCAGCGACCGAGCGGCCGGTTCTGACCCAGTCGTTCGGCGTGGATGTGCCGCGCATGTTGACGCTGACCTATGCGGGCGGGATTGCGCTGGCTGCGTTCACGGGCGTGCTGGCCGCACCCATCCTGCATGTCAACTCCGGCATGGGTTCCAACCTGGTCATCATCGTCTTCGCCATCGTGGTGATCGGCGGCATGGGCTCCGTGTTCGGCTCCATCGTGACTGCGCTGGGCATCGGCATGATCGAAGGGCTGACCAAGGTGCTCTATTCGGAAGCATCGACGACCATCATCTTCGTGGTGATGGCACTGGTCCTGCTGTTCCGCCCGCGCGGCCTGTTTGGCCGGGAGGGATCGGCGTGAACCACGCCCGAAGCGCCTTCGGCGCCTCCCCCTCAAGGGGGCGCAGCCAGCGGCCCGGCGAAGCCGGTTCCGCGGCTACCCCCACATGTGTCACCCCGTGCGCCATGGGACCCATTCGATGAACAGCTCTGCCAAATTCAGCCACATCACCTGCGCCGTCATCGTGGCGGTGGTGCTGGCCCTTGCGCTGGTCCCCTGGTTGCCGCAGGTGGTCTACCCCATCTTCGTCATGAAGCTGCTGTGCATGGCGCTGTTCGCTTGCGCCTACAGCTTGCTGCTGGGCTTTGGCGGGATGATGTCTTTCGGCCACGCAGCCTTCTTTGGCACTGCGGCATACATGACCGGCGTGGCTGGCAAGCTCTTGGGCCTGCCGCCGGAGCTTGGCTTGCTGCTGGGCACGGCGGCCGCAGCGCTGCTGGGCGCCATCTTCGGTGCACTGGCCATTCACCGCCAGGGCATTTACCTGGCCATGATCACGCTGGCGCTGGCGCAGATGGTGTACTTCATCTTCCTGCAGCTGCCGTTCACCGGCGCCGAAGACGGCATGCAGCAGATCCCGCGCGGCACCCTGCTGGGCATGATCGACCTGCGCAACGACTTTGCCATGTATTACCTGGTGCTGGTGCTCACACTGGCCGGGCTGTGGCTCATTCACCGTGTCGTGCATTCGCCCTTTGGCCATATCGTGGTGGCCATCCGCGAGCATGAGCCGCGCGCCCGCTCGCTGGGCTATCCGGTGGAGCGCTACAAGCTGGTGCTGTTCGTGCTGTCGGCGGCGCTGTCGGGCCTGGCAGGTTCCCTCAAGGCGCTGGTGTTCCAGCTGGCCGCTTTGTCCGACGTTCACTGGCACCTGTCGGGCGACGTCGTGCTGATGGCCCTGCTGGGCGGCATGCACACCGTGCTTGGACCCGCCGTGGGCGCGGCCGTGGTGGTGGGACTGCAGTACTACCTCGATGCGTTTGGGGGCTGGGTGACGCTTGTCACCGGGCTGATTTTCATGGTGTGCGTCCTGTCCTTCCGCAGCGGCATTGCCGGTGCGGTGGCGGCGCTCAGGCCGCGCTCGCGCGACGGTTCATAAACAGGTACAAGAGGAGAATTTCATGCCGCGTTTCGAACGCCAGGCCCTGATGGGCAAATTCCAGGACATGGTCCGCCGCCGCATACCGATCATTGGCGGGGGCGCGGGAACGGGCATCTCCGCCAAGTGCGAGGAGGCTGCCGGTATTGACCTGATCGTGATCTACAACTCGGGCCGCTACCGCATGGCCGGGCGCGCCTCGTCCGCCGGCCTGCTGGCCTATGGCAATGCGAACGACATCGTGCTGGAGATGGCGGGTGAGGTACTGCCCGTGGCAAAGAAGACGCCGGTCATCGCGGGTGTGAACGGCACCGACCCGTTCATCGTCATGCCGGTCTTCCTGAAGAAGCTCAAGGAACTGGGGTTTTCAGGTGTGCAGAACTTTCCCACGGTGGGCATCATTGACGGCACCTTCCGGCAGAGCCTGGAAGAGACTGGCATCAACTTCTCAACCGAGGTTGAAATGATCGCCCAGGCCCATGCCATTGACCTGCTGACCACCCCTTACGTGTGCTCGGCGGAAGAGGCAGTGGCGATGACCGAGGCCGGGGCCGACTTTATCGTGCCGCATATGGGCGTGACCACGGGTGGCACCATCGGCGCCACCACGGCCAAGTCGCTGGACGAGTGCGTGAAGCTGATCGACGAGTGGGGCGAGGCGGCGCGCCGGGTGCGCAAGGATGTGATTGTGATTGCGCACGGCGGCCCCATCTCGATGCCGGAGGATGTTGCCTATGTGCTCAAGCACAGCCGGCATTGCAATGGCTTTTACGGTGCCAGCAGCATGGAGCGCCTGCCGACAGAAATTGCGATCAAATCGCATGTTGAAAAATACAGGCATCTGACGTTCTGACAACAAGGCCGGACTGGCAAAGGAGACAGACATGGCAAGGGTATATGTGAGCGCCGTGATGAACGCGACACTAGACGAGGCGTGGGCGCTTCTGCGCGACTTTGGCGCCTTGGGCAACTACCACCCGTTCTTCGAGAAGTCCTACATTGAAGATGGCAAGCCGTCAGACCAGATAGGCTGCGTGCGCCACTTCACCGTGCGCGACGGTGGCGGCTACCTGCGCGAGCAGCTTCTGGCGCTGTCTGACGACGAGCACCGCTGCCGCTACCGCATCCTGCACATCGACGCCGACTGGAAGAACTATGTGGCCGAGATGCACCTGCTGCCGGTGACCGAGGGCAACAAGTGCTTTGGCGAATGGTGGGCCGAGTTTGACGTGCCCGCTGACCAGGAAGCGGACGCGCTGGAGCGCGTGGCGGCGACCTTCCGCGCCTTTTTTGAGTGCGTGGACGCACGCGCGGCCGGCAAGCTGTGAAGCCGCTCGCACCCGCTGCCTGGGTGGTCGGGACTTTCGACACCAAGGCGCCTGAACTGGACTACCTGACGGGGCTGCTGCGCGCAGCGGGCATACGCGTGACCACTGTGGACATCGGCACCCGCAGCGCGGAAAGAGCGGCTGACATCGGCGCCAGGGAGGTCGCCCGGCACCACCCCCAGGGCGAGGGCGCCGTGTTCAACGCAACAGATCGCGGGGTGGCCGTGATTGCCATGAGCCAGGCGCTGGTCAATCTCGTGCGCGAGCGGCTGGCTGCGGGCGAAATTGACGGCATGCTCGGTGTGGGCGGCTCGGGCGGAAGCTCCATGGTCGCGCCTGCGATGCGCCTGCTGCCCATCGGGGCGCCCAAGCTCCTCGTGTCCACCATGGCCGCTGGCGATGTGTCTGCCTATGTGGGCGTGACCGACATGACATTGATGTACCCGGTGACCGACATTGCCGGGCTCAACCGGCTGTCGCGCACCATCCTGGCCAATGCGGCCCACGCCATGGCAGGCATGCTGATCAACCAGGCGCCGCCGGCAGATGTGAACGACAAGCCCACCATCGGCCTGACCATGTTCGGCGTGACCACGCCCTGCGTCCAGGCGGTGCGTGCGCTCCTGCAGGACGACTATGACGCCCAGGTGTTCCATGCCAACGGCGCTGGCGGGCGGACGCTGGAGGCGCTGGCTGCAGCCGGCATGCTGCAAGCCGTGGTGGACATCACCACCACCGAAGTGGGCCAGCACCTGGCCGGCGGCGTGTGCGATGCAGGCCCGGACCGGCTGGATGCCGCTGCCCGCCACGGCCTGCCATGGGTGGGGTCGGTTGGTGCGCTGGACATGATCAACTGGGGCGCGCCCACTACCATTCCCGAGCGGCACCGGGGCAGGACCTTCCATGTGCACAACGCCAACGTGACGCTGATGCGCAGCAATGCGCAGGAGATGCGGGCAGCCGGCCTGCGCTTGGCCGAGCAGCTCAACCGTGCAGCCGGACCGGTGCGCCTGTTGCTGCCGCTTGGCGGCCTGTCGATGCTTGATGCGCCAGACCAGCCATTCCATGATCCCGAAGCCAATGCCGTGCTGTTTGACACCCTGCGGCAGCACTTTCATGCGTCTGGCACGCGCCGGTTGGAGGAGTTGCCGTGGCACATCAATGATGCCGCGTTCGCGGCGGCAATTGCGCAGGCTGTGCGCGGCGTACTTCACCATTAATCCGCGTGTATCCGATACGGGAAACTTCTACACCCTGAAGCCGGGCCTAGCCGCAGCGCGTGACAGAACGGCATCGGAGGGCAGGCTGTCTCACCGGGGACATCCCTCTTCATCCGGCCTGCTTTGTTGACCGATCCTGTGCATTCATACGATTGCTCAGTTAGCATCGTGCAGATACGAACGCAAGGTTCGATCAGGCAACAGAAGACAGGAGCAATGCATGCAGACAGGGATGGGCCAGGCGATGCTGGAGACGCATCGGGAAATGCTCATGGACGGACTCAGGAGTGTGTTCGGGGAGTTCAACCCCGAGATGCTGCAGCAGGTGCTGCCGCGCCTGGAGTGGGTGGAAATTGGCGGCGGTGAGGAGTTGTTCGCGCAGGGCGCGCAGGACCAGAGCCTTTACTTCGTGCTGAGTGGCCGTCTCCGCGCGAGTGCCTATGACGCAGCCGGCGTACGAAAGACCCTCGGTGAAATCGCGCGCGGCGAAACCGTGGGCGAGATGGCCTTCTTCACCGGCGAGGCGCGCACTGCCACGGTGACGGCGGTGCGCGACTCGGTGCTGGCGCGCTTTTCCAGGGAGGTGTTTCTTGAACTGCTGATGGCCTACCCGCTTGTGTCGATCAACATGACGCGGCTGATCATCGAGCGGCTCAAGCGTGCATCCGAAGGCCGCACTGCGGTGGCCAAGCCGGTGACCATCGGTATCACCGCGATCACCGCCGAAGTCGATGTGCGCGATTTTGCCTACCGCCTGCATGCCGTGCTCTCGCGCTACGGTACCTGCACCGTCGTGACGTCGCAGTCGCTGGATGAAAGCCTCGGCGAGGCCGGCGCTTCAGGTGCAGATGTCACTGACAGCGGGCGCTCGCGCCGGCTCGCACTGATGCTTGAGCGCATCGAGTCAAACCACCAGTTCGTGCTGTTCGCCGCCGACCCCATGCCCACGGGCTGGACCCGCCGGTGCCTGCGCCATTGCGACGAGATTCTCCTGGTGGCCGATGCAGACCAGCCCGAAGCCCTGCACCCGATCGAGATCGAGTGCATGGGGCTGGGTGATGCCGGCCGCACCCGTGTGGGCAAGACGCTGGTACTGCTGCATCCGGACGACCGCCGCTCGCCCCGCAACACCCGCCGCTGGGGCGCCAACCGTGTCATCGAGAGCCACGTCCATGTCCGCCGCAACCTTGGCAGCGACTGGCAGCGCCTGGGCCGGATCGTCAGTGGCAATGCCGTAGGCCTGGTCCTGTCCGGCGGTGGCGCCCGGGGTTTTGCGCACCTCGGCGTGCTGCGCGCGCTGGAAGAATCCGGCATCAGCTATGACATGGC
The DNA here is from genome assembly GCA_964519795.1 of uncultured Ramlibacter sp. Classification (GTDB taxonomy): domain Bacteria; phylum Pseudomonadota; class Gammaproteobacteria; order Burkholderiales; family Burkholderiaceae_C; genus JACMQX01. The sequence continues at coordinate 12,599 of CAZFKW010000022.1, forward strand.
GGCAGGCACCAGCATTGGCGCTGTCATGGCGGCCTATGCGGCCATGGACCTGCCGATGGAAGAGGTGATTGAGCGGGCGCGCCGAGCCTTCCGGACCAACCCCACTGGCGATTACAACCTTGTGCCGATGATGTCACTGATTGGCGGCAAGCGGCTGAAGTCGGTCATTGACAATGCCGTGGTGGACAGCCGGGGCGAGCACATCGACATAGAAGACCTCTGGAAGAGCTTCTTCTGCGTGAGCAGCAATTACTCGACGGCGAGCGAGGCGGTACTCACGCGAGGACCCCTGGCCAAGTCCATTCGCGCCAGCGTGTCGATCCCTGGTGCGCTGCCGCCCGTCATGCTTGACGGCGAGCTTCACATCGATGGCGGCACCTTCAACAACTTCCCGACCGATGTGATGAACCGCATGGGTGCCGCAAGGATCATCGGCGTGAACCTGCTGCGCGAGCGCAACATCCGGTATGAACTCGAAGAAGTGCCCGGCCCGGGCGCGCTGTTGCGCAACCGGCTGCGGCGCAGTGGCCGGCACAAGTTGCCGTCGATGACATCGCTTCTGCTCAACACCAGCATGATGTCGAGTTATGCCCGCCAGAAGGAGTCCCGGGAGTTCGTGGACCTGTATTTTGCGCCTGAAGTCCATCGCTACGGAATGCTGGAGTGGGGCGCTTTTGACCGTATCGTTGCGGCCGGCTACGCCTACGGCCAGGACGAGCTGTCCAGGATCGACGTGGCGCTCATGCCCTATTTGATGCATGGCGAGGCGCCGCTGGAGTCGCGTGAGCCCGAATGGCGCACCAGCACCACGCGCATCATGCGGGCCTGGCCGCCCTTTGATGCCGGATAGACACTTGCGGGACGCAGGCGGTCCGGCCGGGCAATGTCATATCATCCGCGCATGCCATACCTGCTGCTCATCCATGAACCCCACGGCCAGCGCCAGACCCGAACCGCAGATGAAGGCAAGGCCGTGTACGACCGCATGGTGCGCTTTGGCGCCGGTTTGCGCGAACAGGGCTTGCTGATGGCGGTCGAATCCCTTTCCGGGCCATCCGAAGGCGTCAGCGTCCAGGTACGCGGCGGAGGCAAACCCGTGGTCGTGGACGGTCCCTTCGCCGAGGCCAAGGAATTCGTTGGAGGCTTCTTCCTGCTGGACTGCAAGTCACGTGATGAAGCTGTCGCCATCGCCGGCAGGTGCCCGGCGGCGGAGTGGGCGACCGTCGAGGTGCGTGCGACCGGTCCCTGCTTTGAATAGCAGGCCCCTCGCCTGTGAGTGACCGCGACCTTCAGGGGCTCGCCGGGACCAGGCCGGCCACGATGCACACTGCCACCCATGAGGCCACCCACGAGGCCATTGCAGGCGTATGGCGCATCGAATCCGCCAGGATCGTCGCCGTTGTGGCGCGCATGGTTCGCGACATCGGCCTGGCCGAGGATCTTGCCCAGGATGCCCTGGTGTCTGCGCTGGAGCATTGGCCCGTGGACGGCCTGCCGCACAGGCCCGGTGCCTGGCTCATGGCGGCCGCGAAGAACAAGGCGCTGGACCGCCTGCGGCGCAACAAGCTTCTCGATGCCAGGCTGGAGGAAATCGGCCGTGACCTCGAAGCACGGGAGGCGCTGGTTGTGCCGGACTTCGTGGACGCGCTGGACGCCGCCCGGGCGGACGGCATCGGCGACGACCTGCTGCGGCTGATCTTCACCGCCTGCCACCCGCTTCTTTCCACCGAGGGGCGCGTGGCGCTCACGCTCAAGCTGCTGGGTGGCCTGACCACCCAGGAGATCGCGCGTGCGTTCCTCGTGCCCGAGCCGACGATTGCGCAGCGCATCGTGCGCGCCAAGCGGACCCTGAGCGAGGCCGGGGTGCCGTTCGAGCTGCCGCAAGGCGCGGCGACCGGCGAGCGGCTTGCCTCCGTGCTGGAGGTGGTGTATCTCATCTTCAACGAAGGCTATACCGCGAGTGCAGGGGACGACTGGATGCGCCCCGCGCTGACTGATGAGGCGCTGCGTCTGGGCCGGATGCTCGCCGGGCTCGCGCCCAGGGAGGCTGAAGCTCATGGCCTGGTGGCGCTGATGGAGCTTCAGGCGTCCCGCTCGGCCGCCCGCGTCGACGCCATGGGCCGTCCGGTGTTGCTGCTGGATCAGGACCGCAGCCGCTGGGACCGGCAACTGATCCAGCAGGGCCTCGCAGCACTTGAGCGCGCGACAGTGTTGGGCGGCGCGCTCGGCCCTTATGCACTTCAGGCGTCGATCGCCGCCTGCCACGCCCGAGCGCCTGCCGGTGAAGCCACTGACTGGCCGCGCATCGCCGCGCTCTACGATGCGCTTGCGCAGGTCGCGCCGTCGCCGGTGGTCGAACTCAACCGCGCGGTGGCGGTCAGCATGGCCTTTGGCCCGGCGGCGGGGCTGGAGATCATTGATGCGGTACGCAGCGAGAAGGCCTTGCAGAACTACCAGTGGCTGCCCAGCGTGCGTGCCGACCTTCTGGTCAGGCTGGGGCGTGATGAAGAGGCGCGTATCGAACTGGGCCGGGCGCTGGAGCTCACCGGCAATGAGCGCGAGCGGGAATTGCTGCAGCAGCGGCTCGCAAACCTGGGCCGCGCCTGACGCGGCCCGGAGCATGCAAAATCGAAGCCATGAGCGATATTTTCGAACAGGCCAGGCAACACTTTCTTGAGGGCCTTGCGCACTTCGGTGGCAACCGGCTGGCGCAGGCCGAGGCATCCTTCGAGGCCTCCCTTGCGCTGGTGCCTGGGCGCGTCTCCACACTCACGAACCTGGGCGCTGCGCGTGTCAGGCTGGGCAAGCCTGCAGCGGCCCTGCCTGTGCTCGAGCAGGCCGTTGCGGCCGAAGCCGGCAATATGGAGGCCTGGTACAACCTGGGCCTGGCGCACAAGGCCCTTGGAGATCTGGCCGTGGCGCTGGACTGCCTTGACAGGGCCCTGGCCCTGGACGGCAACAGCGTGATCGTGTGCCTCTACCGGGCGCAGACCCTGAGCCTGCTGGGCCGGCAGGACGAAGCGCTGGCGTCATTCGACAGGGCTGTCGAGCTCCAGCCGGGATTCGGGCAGGCCTACAGCGACCGCGGCACCCTGTTGCGCGACATGGGCCGGCTGGAGGAGGCGGCGGCAAGTTTCGCAAGGGCCATCGAGCTGGGCGCCGACCCGCAGCTCAATGCCTGGTTCCTGGCGTCCGTGACCGGCGCCGAGGCGCC
>CAZFKW010000022.1:15822-20089 GCA_964519795.1 uncultured Ramlibacter sp.
TGCAGGCGCCGCGCGCCTATGTGGAACACCTGTTTGACGACTATGCCGGCGAATTCCAGGAGCACCTGGTCGGTGTGCTTGGCTACCGCGCGCATGAGCAATTGGTGAACCACCTGCTCGGAATGAAGCCCAGGCGCTTTCATTCAGTGCTGGACCTGGGCTGCGGCACCGGCCTGTGTGGCGGGCTGATCCGTCCGGTGGCTGACAGGGTGGATGGCGTGGACCTGTCTGGCGCCATGCTGGAGCAGGCACGAAAGCTGGGTGTCTATACGGAGCTGGTCCATGCCGATGTCGCGGGCTACCTGCAGGATGCAAAGCGGCGCGACGACCTCGTGCTGGCCGCCGACGTATTCATCTACGTCGGTGGGCTTGAGCCGGTGTTCGCCGGCGTGGCCCGTGTTCTGGAATGCGGCGGGCAGTTCTGCTTCACTGTCGAGCCTGCCGAAGGCGCTGAAAGGGTGCAATTGCTGCCCAGCCTGCGTTATGCGCACTCAGAGGCTTACATCCGCGAGCTTGCACAAGCGCACGGATTCCTGGTGGACGAGATCGTCCGTGCACCCTTGCGCAATGACCAGGGCCGGCCCATGGAGGGGCTGTACTGCTACCTGTCCAGGGCCTGACAGCGCACTCCCGGCCCGGCACAACCGGGTTGCGCCGGGCCGCGCGCCGGCCGGGGCTCAGTCGATGTAGTCCACCGTGTCAGGGTCGGGTACTTCACCTATCGTCTCCCGCGTGGCCCGGGCCTGCGCCTTCAGCCACTGGCAAAAAGCCTTGATCTCGGGGCGCTGCTCGCTGCGCGGCCCGACGATGACCCAGTAGGCCATCGGTGAGTCCATGCGCTGCTGCGGCAGCACTTCGATCAGGTCGCCGTTGGCCAGGCTCTCGGCCACGAGGGGCAGGCGGGCCAGCACCACGCCCTGGCCGGTCAGCGCAGCCTGCACCATCTGGTAGGCGTAGTTGAAGTAAAGCCAGCGCTTGGGTGTGAGCTTCGTGAGCTTCTGCTCCTCCAGCCAGCGCCGCCAGGTCAGCCACTGCAAGTGAGTCTGGTGCGCATCGCCGGCCTCGATCAATGCGAAGTGGGCCAGGTCTTCCGCCTTCCTGAGCCTTGTGCTCTTGAGCAGCCACGGGCTGGCCACGGGGGTGAGCTGCTCGCCAAACATGCGCACCGCACCAGCGGGCATCGCGGCGGCCGGGCCGTAGCGCATGGCCAGATCCACATCGGCGATGTCCAGGTCAACTGCTGCGTCTGACGCATCAATCCGGATGTCGATGTCGGGGTTGTCTTTCTGGAATGCCTCCAGCCTCGGGATCAGCCACATGGATGCAAATGATGCAAAGGTCGTGATGGAAACCGACTTGCGCCCGGCGCTCTGGCGGATCTGCCGCACGGCTGCATCGATGCGCGGCAGCGCCTGCGAGACGCCCAGCAGAAGTTGCGCGCCGGCGCTCGTCAGCTCCACCGCCCGGGTGTGGCGCAGGAACAGGCTCACGCCGACCTCCTCCTCCAGCGACTGGATCTGCCGGCTCACGGCCGACTGTGTCAGCGCGAGCTCTTCCGCCGCCGCACGGAAGTTGAGGTGGCGCGAGACGGCCTCGAAGGCCCGCAGGTGGCCGGCCGAGATGGGGCGGCTGCGCAGGTGGGTTTGCGAATGTTGCATGACAGGGCGTGTCAGGAGCGTTGGGCTGACTGATGCGATTCCGGAATCAATAGCGTAGCCGGATTTCATTGGACTGCCAAGGCCTGCGCGGCGATCATTCATTCCCGAAACACGCAAACCGGAGAATCTCATGGCACTTCAAACCACGCTTCAATCGCTGTCTTCCCCCGTGCTGCCCGGCACCTGGAAGCTGGGCGCCGGCCGTGCCATTACCCTCCACCCGCGCGAGGATGCCGTCCTGAAAATTGCGCATGGCCGCGTCTGGGTCACGTTTGACATACCGCATCGCGGCCACGGCAATGAGCTGGGCGACCACTTCCTGAGTGCTGGCGAGGAGGTTACGGTGCAGGCCGGCCAGCGCGCCGTCATCGAGCCGTTCGGCCGCAGCGCTCAGGAAACCGCCTACTTCAGCTGGGACGCGCTGCCTGCGGCAGTGCGCAGCCCGGTCCGCGCGGTCAGCCGCTGGCAGCTGGCCGTGGTCCAGCCCATGGTGGACCTGCGGCTCGCGCTGGCGATGGCGGGCGGTGCCGTCGTGCGGCTGGGCTTCGGGCTGGTGGGGGTCATTGCCGACCTGCTGCCGGCGCGCGCCGACAGCGGTTTTGCGCGCTCGTTCAACCCTCAGCCCGGCACCTGCCCGAACGGCGCGATGAACTGAAACGCGGCGAAGCGACAGCAACGCCCTGACCCGGGGGCGGGCACTGGCAGAATGCCTGCATGGCCCGCCCCAAATCAGCTTCCCACGAACTCCGGCGCGACGAGATCCTCGACATTGCGGCCCTGTGCTTTGCTGACCGGAGCTATCCTGCGACCAGCATGAATGACATCGCAGCGGCCAGCGGCACATCCAAGGCGCGGCTGTACCACTACTACGAGAGCAAGGAAGCCATCCTGTTTGACCTGCTGGACAAGTACACCCAGCGGCTGCTGGCCATCATCGCCCAGGCCGAGGCCACGGCCCAGCGGCGCAACCTGGACGAGCGCGCCGCCTTGCATGAACTCATTCGCAGCTTTCTCCAGGAATACGAGACCTCGGCCACGCGCCATGTGGCGCTGCTGCACGACACCAAGTTTCTCGGCGCGGTGCAGCGCGAACTCATTCTTGACCGCCAGCGCGATGTCGTGTCCGCCGTCACCCGTTTCCTGCGCCGCGCCTACCCGCAGCGGCTCAACCCGGTCAACCAGACGGCGGTGACCATGATGCTGTTCGGGATGATCAACTGGACCTTCACCTGGCTGCGGCCCGGTGGCGCCATGAGCTACCCGGCCTTTGCAGAAGAAGTGATTGCCATGCTCGATAAGGGGTTGGCGTCGTGACAGGCCCGGCCCTGCACGTTGTCGTCATGGGTGTGGCAGGCTGCGGCAAGTCCGAGGTCGGCCGCGCGATGGCTGCCGCGCTCGGTGTACCCCTCATAGAGGGTGACGACTTTCACCCCAGCCGCAACATCCACAAGATGCGGCAAGGCACAGCGCTCACCGATGACGATCGTGCTGAATGGCTGGTCACGCTCGGCCATGAACTTGCGTGCCGGCCTCGCGGCGCGGTGCTGACCTGCTCGGCCCTCAAACGCGCGTACCGCGATTCATTGCGTGCCGCCATGCCGGGACTGCGTTTTGTGCACCTTGCCATCACGCAGGCCGAGTCACTGCGGCGCGTGGCGCAGCGGGCTGGCCACTTCTACCCGCCCAGCCTGGTCGCCAGCCAGTTCGAGGCCTTGCAGGACCCGGCAGCCGAGGCGGGCGTGCTGCAGCTGGACGCCACTGCTGCTGTGGAGGAGCTGGCTGCTGAAGCGGTCAAGTGGGCGCGTGCCTGTGCCATGCCTGCGCCGGCAGACCTGTGAGGGTTTACGGGAACCGTGTGCATTCAACAATCCGTAATCGATTACGATTAGTTAAAATCGATCGCATCCACAGGAGACCCCATGTCCAAAGCATTCGCAAGCCAGGCCGATCTGGCCGACAAGAAAATCACTTTCGAGCAGCTCAGCCCGCATTGCTGGGCCTATACCGCCGAGGGTGACCCGAATTCAGGCGTCATCATTGGCGACAGATACATCATGGTCAGCGACTGCACAGCCACGCCCGACATGGCGCGCGACCTGATTGCCCGCATCCGCGAGGTCTCTGACAAGCCCATCAAGTATGTTTTGTTGACCCATTACCACGCAGTCCGTGTGCTGGGCGCGAGTGCCTACTTCGCGGAGGGCGCGACCGAAATCATTGCCAGCCAGGGAACGCTGGACCTGATCATCGAGCGCGGCAAGGAAGACATGCAAAGCGAGATGGAGCGCTTCCCGCGGCTGTTCCGCGGTGCTGAGGGCGTGCCCGGCCTCACCTGGCCGACCATGGTCATTGGCGGCGGAAGCCCGGCCAGGGGTGAAGTCCCCGGCAAGCTCACGCTCGACCTGGGCGGTGTCAAGGTCCAGGTCTGGCATCCGGGCCCCGGCCACACGCGTGGTGACACCATTGCGTGGGTGGAAGAGGAGAAAGTCCTGTTCTCGGGCGACCTGGTCGAGTACATGGCCGGCGTCTACACCGGTGATGCGCACCTTGAGGAATGGCCTGCCACGCTCGAAGCGCTTCGCTCGCTCAATGCCCACGCCATTGTCCCG
>CAZFKW010000023.1:0-12508 GCA_964519795.1 uncultured Ramlibacter sp.
CAACAAGATGAAACAAAAACACCTTCCTGAGTCGCATGCACCAAGCCTGTCGCGCCGCCTGCTGATGGCGGGCCTGGCCGGCGCCCCCTTCGCGCCGGCACTGGCCCAGTTCCGCGTTGAGGTGTCGGGCGTGGGCCTGACCCAGCTACCCATCGCCGTGGCACCGTTCCGGGGCGAGGCCCAGGCCCCCCAGAAAATCGCCGCCATCGTGCAGGCCGACCTCGAGCGCAGCGGCCAGTTCCGCGGGGTAGACGCATCCGGTGCGCAAATGGACGAGAGCACCCGTCCCGATGTGGCGCTGTGGCGCCAGCGGACTGCCGACTCGCTGGTCACGGGCAGCGTCACGCGCCTGGCAGATGGCCGCTACGATGTGCGCTTTCGCCTGTGGGATGTCGTTCGCGCGCAGGACCTCGGCGGCCAGAGCTACCCCGTCACCCAGGCCGACCTGCGCCTGGCGGCCCACCGCATCGCCGATTTCATCTACGAGAAACTCACCGGTGACAAAGGTGTGTTTTCCACCCGCATTGCCTATGTCACCAAGGCATCGAACCGCTACAACCTGTGGGTGGCTGACTCCGACGGCGAGAACGCCCAGTCGGCACTGGCAAGCCCGGAACCCATCATCTCCCCATCCTGGGCGCCCAATGGCAATCAGCTGGCCTATGTGTCCTTCGAGTCCCGCAAACCGGTGGTCTATGTCCACAACGTGTCCGGCGGCCAGCGCCGGCTGGTTGCCAACTTCCGGGGCTCCAACAGTGCGCCGGCCTGGGCCCCGGACGGGCGTACGCTGGCGGTGACGCTGAGCCGGGACGGCGGCTCGCAGCTCTACACCATTGATGCAAATGGCGGCGAGCCCCGGCGCCTGACGCAGTCCACGGGCATTGACACGGAGCCCTGCTACTCACCGGACGGCCGCACCATCTACTTTGTGAGTGACCGGGGGGGCGCACCCCAGATTTACCGCATGCCGTCTGCAGGCGGGAACCCCGATCGCGTGACTTTTACCGGGGGTTACAACATATCACCGAGCATCAGCCCGGATGGCCGCTGGCTGGCCTACATTTCGCGGATCGGCGGTGCTTTCAAGCTGCAGGTGATGGAACTGGCGTCGTCCACCGTGACCTCAATCACTGAGACTGCAGCGGACGAGAACCCGAGTTTCGCGCCCAACAGCAAGCTGATCGTCTATGCAACGCAGCAGCAGGGCCGCGAGGCCCTGATGACCACGACACTGGACGGCAAGATCAAGGCGCGCCTTGCAGGGCAAGGCGGCGACATACGGGAACCGGACTGGGGTCCGTTTCAGAAACAGTAACGCTTATCAGGAGGTTTTGATGAAGAAGACTCTTTTGGCCATTGCAGCGGCAGCCCTCATGGCTGGATGCAGCTCCGGTGTCAAGCTGGATGAAGTGCCCGTGAACGACGCGCAGCCTGTGGCGGTAGCGCCTGGTGCGGCACCCGTCACCCCGTCGGGTGGCGGCAGTGCCGCAGGTGCAGGACAGACCCGGGTGGAGCCGGTCAACCTCACCGGCCAGCAAACCGATACGGCCGGTCCGGCCGGCGTTGGTCGTGTGGTGTATTTCGACTATGACAGTTTCGTGATCAAGCCTGAAGCGCAGGCCCTGATCGAGTCCCATGCGCGCTTCATCCGGGGCGCCAGCAACCGCAAGGTGGTGGTCGAGGGTCATACTGACGAACGCGGCGGCCGTGAATACAACCTGGCGCTCGGCCAGAAGCGCTCCGAGGCTGTGCGCCGGGCCCTTGGCCTGCTGGGCGTGGGTGACAGCCAGGTTGAGGCTGTAAGCTTCGGTGAGGAAAAGCCCGCCCAGGCCGGCATGAGTGAAGATGCCTTTGCCCGTAACCGCCGTGCAGAGATCACCTACCGATGAAAAGCCCCCTGATTCCCCGAACCATGTCCCGCCTTGCCGGCGCAGTACTGGCGGGCGCCTGCCTGATGGCGTCGATGCCGGCTGCCGCCCTGTTTGACGACGACGAGGCTCGCAGGGCCATCCTTGAACTGCGCCAGAGGGTCGAGGCCAACCGCCTGGCCGGTGAAGGCGCGAACAAGCGCGTTGTTGACGAGCTGCAGCGTGTCAACGACGAAAACGTCCAGATGCGGCGCAGCCTGCTCGACCTGCAGAACCAGATTGAAGCACTGCGGGCCGAGCTGGCCCGGCTGCGTGGCTCGGACGAGCAGCTGGCGCGCGAGGTGGCTGAAGCCCAGCGCCGCCAGAAAGACATGGCCCAGGGCGTTGAAGAACGCCTGAGCCGGTTCGAGCCTGCGAAGGTCACGGTCGACGGCCGGGAGTTCACCGCATCCCCTACCGAGAAGCGCGACTATGAAGCCGCGCTGGCCATCTTCCGAAGGGGCGAGTTCGCCGCGTCGCAGACGTCTTTTGCGGACTTCATCCGGCGCAACCCGACCAGCGGCTACAACCCGTCAGCCCTGTTCTGGCTGGGCAACGCACAGTACGCCACCCGCAATTACAACGAGGCGATCATCAATTTCAATGCACTGATCGCCCAGGCGCCCGACCACATGCGCGCCCCCGAAGCGGCATTGTCAATTGCCAACTGCCAGATCGAACTCAAGGACATGCGCGCCGCGCGCAAGACGCTGGAAGACCTTATGAAGGTGTACCCGCAGTCTGAAGCGGCCGTCGCGGCGAAGGAGCGCCTGGCCCGCTTGCGGTAAGTTTTCTCCCCGGACCTTAAAATCAGGGGATGCAAGCCTCTGATCTCATGGCCCTCACCACGAAAGTGCTGTGGGCGGCCTTCTTCCTCTCCCTTGTCTTCGGCGCCATCGCGCAGCGAACGCACTTCTGCACCATGGGTGCGGTCAGCGACGTGGTCAACATGGGGGACTGGACGCGCATGCGCCAGTGGGGCATGGCCATGGGTGTGGCCATGATCGGCTTTGCGGCACTGGTGCTGGCCGGCCTTGTAGATCCCACCAAAACACTTTATGCCTCGACGCGCTGGATCTGGCTGTCGGCCCTCGTGGGCGGCGCCATGTTCGGCTTTGGCATGGTGCTGGCGTCGGGCTGTGGCAGCAAGACGCTGGTGCGCATAGGTGCGGGCAACCTCAAGTCGCTGGTGGTGTTCTTCGTCATGGCCATTACAGCGTTTGCCACACTCAAGGGCATCACCGCCGTGGTACGTGTTGCAACGGTCGACCAGGTCGCCATCGACATGGCGGCAGGCACGACGCTGCCGGCACTCGGTGCTGCCGTGTTCGGCATCAAGGCCGCAGTGCTGGGCATGGTGCTGGCGCTGGTCCTGGGCGGCGGCCTTGTCGTCTGGGCGCTGGCGGGCTTGCGCAAATCGGAGCACCCCGGCGACAACCTGCTGGCTGGGCTTGGCATTGGTGCGGTGGTCGCTGCCATGTGGTGGGTCAGCGGACACCTGGGCTACGTGGCCGAGCACCCCGACACCTTGCAGGAAGCATTTCTTGCCACCAACTCGGGCCGTGCCGAAGCGCTGAGCTTTGTTTCACCAGTGGCCTTCACCTTGGACTGGTTCATGTTCTTCAGTGACAGGAGCAAGGTGCTGACGCTGGGCATCGTCTCGGTGTTCGGCGTAGTCATCGGCTCGGCCATTGTCGCGCTGGCAACCCGCACCTTCCGCTGGGAAGGCTTTGGCGGCACCGAAGATGTGGCCAACCATCTCGTGGGTGCCGCCCTCATGGGCATTGGCGGTGTGACGGCCATGGGCTGTACCGTGGGGCAGGGCCTGTCGGGCATCTCCACGCTGAGCATCACAAGTTTTGTCGCAGTGGCTGCCATCCTGGCCGGCGCCGTGGCCGCTTTCAGATACCAGATGTGGCGCCTGGAGCGCATGGCTTGAACGCGCTGCAAGCCCTGCAGGCTGCAATGCCCCGCGCGACGTGGGAGGTGCAGGCAGTTGACCTGCAGCGGCGCTTTGGCGGGCTGGAGAGGCTGTACGGCCTTGACGGCGCGGCACGGATCCGTGCGGCGCATGTCGCGGTTGTCGGTATTGGCGGTGTGGGGTCGTGGGCCGCCGAGGCCCTGGCGCGCAGCGGGGTAGGGCGGCTGACACTGGTTGACCTGGACCATGTCTCCGAATCCAACATCAACCGCCAGATCCATGCGCTCGACAGCACGGTAGGCCAGGCCAAGGTGCTGGCCATGAAAGAGCGCATTGCGCAGATCAATCCGCACTGCATCGTCAATGGCATCGAGGAGTTCGTCGAACCAGGCAACTGGCCGGCATTGCTGAGCCGGGGAGATGGCATGGACGGCGACGGCGCTGGGCATGAGGATGGGGATGCTCGCATTGATGCGGTCATTGATGCCTGCGACCAGGTCAAGGCCAAGACGGCCATGGCAGCCTGGGCACGGGATGCAAAAGCCCTGTTCATTACCGCAGGTGCGGCAGGTGGCAAGCGGCTGGCCCACAAGGTAGACATAGAAGACCTGTCCCTCACCACCCACGACCCGCTCCTGGCCCAGCTCCGCTACCGGCTGCGCAAGGACCACGGCGCGCCGCGCGAGGGAAAGAAGATCGGCATTGCGTGCGTTTTCAGCCGCGAGGCCGTGGCGGCGCCCGATGCCTCCTGCGCCATTGATGGCGAGGCGGCTGGAGACGGCACCCTCAACTGCCACGGCTATGGCTCGGTCGTGAGTGTGACGGCCACCTTTGGCCAGTGCGCGGCCGGGTGGGTTCTGGACCGGATATCACTTGGAAAGACGCTATAATTTGAGGCTTTGCTGCTTGCAGAGTCTCCTGCATGCAATATGCAGATGAACCCGATGCGGGACGTTAGCTCAGTTGGTAGAGCAGCGGACTTTTAATCCGTTGGTCACAAGTTCGAATCTTGTACGTCCTACCAGCTACAAAATGCTGGACTTGGAAAGCCTGCTACTGAAAGGTGAGCAGGCTTTTTCCTTTCGCGGGTCGTTGGCAGTTTGGTGACATTTCCACATCTGCCCAGCGTTTCCAATGGTTGTCAACTGTCCCGGCCGGGGGTCAGCCGCCAGGCAATCCCAATGCCCGCCGCGCCTCCGAAGCCCGCTCCGGGAACGAACGGTTCAGAATGCGCAGCAGGGCGCCGATTTGCGGCTCTTCGGTATTTGTCAGGCGGCTTCCGGCACGCGCATCTCAATGTGCAGGCCGGCGGCCACCGCCATGTTCACCAATGCATCGAGCGCAAACAGGTTAATCATCCCGCACATCAGGTCAGCAACGCGTGGCTGTGTCACGCCAAATGCAGCAAGTGGAAAGGCCCGCAGATCCTCAAGCGAACTCCCCTGGAACTCGACAGGCTTGGCGCCTGAGATGTCATCACCATACAGGATTTTGTATCCCTCGGTGATGGCCAATGGATTGCTGCAGGCTCAGGCGGTCAGGAGCCGCGCCCCATCAACCTTCGACGCAGCCCGGTCAAAGGTCCACAGCGGACTCTCGCCCGCAGCGTGCGCGAGTGCGGCATGAACGCCGTCAGAAAAATCGGCCTTGCCTGCAGAATACAGCGCCAGGGCAACTTCAACGGCGCCTTCCGACTCAAACAAAAGCTCCACGGAAGCCAGCAGGTTGGCCATGGTCGCAGTCACGTCTGCCTTGCCAAAGCCGAAGCTGGACCGAAGCACCCATTCCAGTTCCAGCATCACCGTTACAGGGACGAACAGCGCCTCGCCATCCTATGTCACCGGTATCGTGCTGCCCATCACCGGGAGTGTGGGCGAGTAAGGGCGGTCTTCTCACCAGACTCAGCCATCCAGCCTAAGGCTGGAAAGTCTTCAATCCGGCCGTCAGGATGATTGAGCAACCGTGATACAGCCAGCACACTCCGGGGCTTTGTAAATCCTTAGGAAAAGCTTGCAAATGCGTGATCTATACGTTACGGTATCATCATGTTCACGGTAGAGTATTTCATTGACTCTGCAGGACATGCAGTCGTAGATGCCTGGCTCGATGAGCTTGCTGACATGCGGGCAATATCACGCATTGCCACGCGGATTGAGCGGCTGGAGCGCGGGGCATTTGGTGACTGCAAGCCACTCCGGGAAGGTGTTTGGGAACTGCGCATCGACTGCGGCCCTGGCTATCGTGTGTATTACAGCGTGGTTGGTAAAACCATCGTGCTTTTACTGTGCGGTGGCGACAAGCGCAAACAGGCCGCCGACATTGAACGGGCGGTGAGTTATTTGAAGGACTACAAGCGGAGCAAATCATGAAGACGAAGTCCACTGCGGCCAGCGTGTCGCATGATGAGCTGATGATTGCGCGCCTCAAACGCAATCCCGAATTCGCTGTCGAATACCTCAAAGTGGCGCTCGAGGAAGCGACCGACGAAGATGGGCGCCATGTGCTTCTCGGCGCCCTCCGGCGAATCGCCGAGGCGCACGGCATCGCCAAAATTGCACGCGCCGCCGGGATCAAGCGCGAGAGCCTGTCCCGCGCCTTGTCGGGCAAAGGCAACCCCCGCCTCGACACGCTTTGTTCGGTCACGCAGGCAATGGGCCTCCAGCTCACCGTTCAGCCGGCGCGCGTGCGAACCTCCGCCCGCCATGCGCCGTAACCAAGGGCCGCAGGCTCGTCAATAAGACAACCCCAACGCCCCCGCGCATCCGAAACCCGCGCAGAAAATGAGCGGTTCAGGCCGCCCGGGAACGGCTGCTTCGGTCAAATGGGATAGGCTACGATGACCCGCATCACTGTTCCTGGTTCCGTCATGGCTCGCGTCCGGCGCTCCTCTCTCCATTCAACCGCAAATTCATACTTCGAAGCCGTTGCACGACTTGGTTCAGTGCGTAAAGCGGCGTCCGAGCTTTTCGTGGTTCCGTCCGCCGTAAGCCATCAAATCAGCGCGCTTGAAGCTGAACTGGGGCTGCCGCTGTTCAGTCGCCTGCCCTGGGGCGTGAAACTCACCAGCGCCGGGGAGACGCTGCTGTATCACATGCGCCGCAGTGCTGCGGAAGTCGAGCGTGGCCGCAGTTTCCTTCAAGGGCTCACTGGACTGAAGCACGGATTCACCTCTCTTGCCACCGTCGAGGGCGTCGCTGTCGGCCCGGTTGCAGACGTGTTGGACAAGTTCAGGAAGAAGTGGCAGGCAACCTGCACGCTGCCCCAGATGATGCGCACTTCGCGCGGCTCAGCTGCCAGGCGCGGCGGCCGCGGGAAGTCCCACACAGAGGTCTGGCCTGGACCCGGCTCCGCAGCGAAGCGCGGCCTTGCCTGCCCACGCCAGTTCCATTGTTCGCGCGCGGACTGCAGCCAGGGCGGTGGCCCGCTGGCAGTCACATCGCACTCTCTACTGCAGAAGGCGTGGCGTGAAGTTGAAGGCCCAGCGCAGCAACAACCTTCAGAATGGTCCCGAACTCCGGATTGCCGGCAGGAGACAGGGCCTTGTAGAGGCTCTCTCGCCCGAGGCCGGCATCTTTTGCGACTTGCGTCATGCCCTTTGCACGCGCGATGTCGCCAAGTGCTGCGGCGATCAGTGCAGGGTCGCCGTCTTCAAGTGCAGCCTCAAGATAGGCTGCCATGTCTTCCGCGGTTTCGAGGTGCTCGGCTGGGTCCCAGAGCGTCGTCGTTGTCTTTGGCATCGCCGCAATGTATCACATGGGATACGCATTTTCGGTCGAAAAACTCATACTCGCCCTGTGGCAACTGATTCCCACCTCCGCCCCCGCCGCGCCAGGATCCGCACCGGCGGGCTGGTCAACCGCGCTTCCCCGCTAGCCGGGATCGCGTGAGAACATCGCATCTGCGCCGGTGACAAAGCCCTCCAGTCCTGTGACCGAGGCCAAATGAAACACCTCGAGGACTTCGCTCCGCGTGGCGCCCTTCTGCAGCGCATGGCGAATGTGCAGCGCCAAGCCCGCTTCGAACATGTGCGTCACGGTGCAGTCGATGGCGATGCAAATGAGTTCACGTTCCTTGTCCGCCAGCACGCCGTTGGCCCAGGTACTGGTTGACATTTCCGAAAGGGCCGCAAAGTACTCTGGCATCGCGCGGGCGATCGCGTCACGGCTCTCGTTCCAGAAGCCGCGAACCCGGATGAATTCGTCTTTGATGGCTTGAGCCGCAGGGGTGATGGGTGGGAGGAGGGCGTCCGGATGGCCCAATGCTTCGAGTTCGCGCATCAGGACGGGAACTGCGAAATACAGCGCGTGGTTGCCGATAGGTGTGATCGTGAGCAGCACGTCCAGGATCTCGGCCTGCGTAGCTCCAGCATCAATTGCACGTGTCACATGGCGACGCAAGGCGTCGGTATTGAGGCTGGAGATCGTTCCATGCAGGGCGACCAGCACCAGCTCGCGCATGCGTGGCGACAAACTCGGGCCTGTATGCGCGGCGCGCCAGAAGGGAGCCGCTGCTGCATAGGCCGCCGGGGCACTCTTCTGCAACTGAGCGGAAACGTGGGGGGCTTTGAAGGCACTCGAAAGGTCCGCCCTGTCTTCGCTGGCTGGAGCAGCCACATCGACGCTTCCCCGTGTTGTCCCCTTGTTGGTCATTGCTGCCTCCTGTTATGAGTTGACCCGTGCGCTTGCCTGCTTTGCACGTGATGTGCCCAGTCTAAGCAGATTCAGGAAGCTGTAGCTTTTGCACGGCGCGCAAGGGTCCTTGCCAGTGTGGGGAATGCCCGGGGACAACTACAAACCTAGAATTGACTGAGTACGACCTGAAGGCGAACATGAGACTGCAGAACAAAGTGGCGATCATCACCGGCGCCGGCAATGGTATGGGTGAAGCAGACGCGAGGCTATTTGCGAGGGAGGGCGCACGCCTGGTCCTGACCGACCTTGATGAAACGCGTGGGCAACTGGTCGTCGCCGATATAGTGAAGGATGGTGGCCAAGCCAGTTTCCTGAAGGCGGACGCCTCCAGTGAAGCAGACTGGCGTGGCGTTCTCGACCATGCGTTGAATCTTCACGGCCAGCTCGACATCCTGGTAAACAATGCTGGCATTTCGTCCAGCTCGGCAGACCCCGAGTCTATCGACGCTTGGGACCGGCTCATCAACATCAATGCCAAGAGCGCCTACTTGGGTACGCAGTTGGCAAGCGAGATCATGAAGAAAGCAGGACGTGGCTCCATTGTCAACATCTCCTCGATCTATGGGAACGTGGGCGGGCCGACGGGCCACCCCGCTTACCATGCGTCGAAGGCAGCGGTGCGCAATCTCACCAAGGCGATGGCTGTGCGGCTCGCCCCGCATGGTGTGCGTGTCAACTCAGTCCATCCCGGCTTCATGACGCCTATGGTCAGCGCAATGAAAGCGCGCCCCAACCGCGATGTGCTGGCGCCTATGGGCCGTACGGGCAAGCCGATTGAAGTGGCTTACGGGGTGCTTTTCCTCGCATCCGACGAGGCCTCGTATGTCACGGGGACCGAACTCGTGATCGACGGCGGTTTTCTCTGCTCGCATTGAGGCGCGAGTTCGGCGCGCGATTCAACGAACGCAGATTCAATGTCCGGCGTTTCATCGTCACACGCATTGGCCCACGATGGCTGTGTTCTCTATAGGGGGCGGGCACTGTCGGACAGTTTGTAGAAGCACGTTGCGCTGCGCCAGAAAAGGTCATCTTTGCCGTTCTGATCAAGGCCCGACGCGATGCGTTTCATGGCATTCCATCCCACCCCATACGAATGGCTCACGCTGTCTGCCGGGAAGTTGCTCTCGTACATGCAGCGTTTGGTGCCAAAAAGTTCGACGCACTGTTCTATCCAGGGCCGCCAAATTTGTGCCAGCTCTTGAGATGAGGCTGTGTTCGTCGGCGTGGCAAAGCCGGACAGGGGCATGCCCAGTCCTCCCAGTTTCACCATCACGTTTGGGCAGGCCGCGAGGTCGCGCATCCCCGCGAGCCACTTCGGGTAAACATCGTTCCGCAGAGGCAAATGTCGCCCTGTGCGGACAATGCCGCCGCAATGATTGAGGACAATAGCGGTGCCTGGGAACGCCCGCGCGAGCGCCGCCAATTGAGCTAATTGCGTATAGAAGATCCAGGCGTCAAACGTGAGGTCCAAGGGTGCCAGATGGGCAAAACCCGCCCGAAAGGCGGGCGCCGACAACATGTCCAGCGTCGTGGGGTAGTTTGAGTTCAGCAGGCTTGCATCTTCGTCCCATGCGGCGACGTGGCGAATACCGCGAAACCGTCTGCCGCCCGCAGCGATATGCGCTTCGAGTACCGGGCGCACGCCATCCCCGAGCGTGAGATCGGCCTGGCCGACAATGGCCGCGCAAACGCGTACGCCTCCGATCGACTCACACTCATGAGCGACGGAAGTTGCGAACTCCGTCTCCCCGACAGACCGCATTGACTCGGGCCCGGCATCACGCAGCATCGAGCGCGCCTGTACAAACACTGTCGCTTGCACGTTGTGGCCGCTTGCGAGGTCGGTCTTGTATTCTTCAAGCAGGTAACGGATGCCCGGGCGCTCGTACAGGTGGTGATGTGCGTCAACAATGCGTTGGTCCGGGTCCAGTGGCTCCTCGGCCGGTGTAGGGCGCGATGCGGGCGTGGTCATCGAGTGGAAGGCGACTCGGTAAAGTCGGGGTCCTGCAAGTCAACGGCTACGTTGCCTGGCAACCCGAGCTCAAAAGCATTTAGCGTCAGCGAGACCATGCAGTAGTAGCCGAGTATGCCGACCAGCTCAACAAGCGTGCGCTCGCCCAGGCATGCGAGCGCGCGGGCGTAGACATCGGGTGGCAAGCGCCCCTTCGCAAGCAGCACGGATGACACTTCGTAAACAATCTTGTGCCGGCTGTCTGGCATCGTGGGCTCACACCTGGCGGCGATGGCTGCAATGATCTCCGGGTCGAGCCCCGCCTGCAAGGCCAGCGCTTTGTGCGCAACCCACTCATGATGCGAGGTCCAGTGGCGGCTGCAGACCAATATAGCCAGTTCACTCAGATGTGGCTCCAGGCCGGTCTCAAAGCGCAGTAGCTCCCCGACGGCCTGGCTGCGCCGCGCCAGTTCCGGATTGCGCAGCCAGGCGATCATCGGTGCAGGTATCTTGCCGCGGCGGCCGGCGACCACCGCCGCGCAGACGTCGCGCTGCGCAGGAGTCATGTCCGCTTCAAGCGGCATGGAGAGTCTTGCCATGGTGATCACCTCGCGGCCGTGACGCCGCCATCCACTACGATTTGTGTGGCCGTGATGTGGCGAGCTTCGTCGCTGGCCAGAAACACGACTGCATTGGCAACGTCGAAGGCGTCCCCCATCTTGCCCATCGGAATGGCCGCATGCCGTTTTGCGATCAACTCCTGCGCGTCGGCCGCACCCAGTTGCTTGACCAACCGGGCGCTGACCAGTGGCGTGTCCATGACGCCAACCACGACGGTGTTTACACGGATTCCCTTCTTGACATAAGCGATGGCTGTGGAGCGGCTGAAGGCTCCGATGCCCGCCTTGGCGGCCGCGTAGGCGACGTTCACCCGACCGCCGACTTGGTGGCTCATGTGAGCAATGCTGGAAATATTGACGATCGCGCCTCCCTTGCCTAGCGCATTGAACTGCCGTTCCATGATGGGTAGGACATGCTTGCAGGCAAGGAAAGCAGTTTTGAGGTTCAGGTCCATTTGCGCGTCCCAGACCTCCTCGCTCATTGACACAGGGTCGCCCGGAGCGCTGCCGCCTATGTTATTTACAAGAATGTCGATCTGGCCGAAGCGTGCAACGCAGTCGTCCACCGCTGCCTTGACATCGGCGCTGGCAGTCATGTTGCAGGTGCGGCTGGCCCAGTTTTTGAGGCCTTCCTTCGCCATGATTGCGCTGGTGCCCGTCAAGGCTTCTTCGCTGATGTCCACGCCGAACACCTGCGCTCCCTGCCGCGCCAGAACCACTGCGGTTGCGCGACCATTTCCCCAGCCCTCCGCGACTGAACCGGCGCCAGCGACGAAGGCAACCTTGCCTGTCAGATTGAGCACGTGGAATCCATGGTTGCGGTTAGTGAACGAGCCCGGCCTCTGCGGCCTTGATACCCAGTGCAATGTACTTGGAATAGATCCGTGCCTGTGCCAGACCGCCACCCGAAAACCACAGGCCTTTCTGCAATGTTGGCCGGAACATGTTCGCAAGCTCGCCATCCGGGGCTATCCCCCAGATCGGCCCGATCTTGTCGGCAATGGCGTCTCCCAGAATTTCGCGCACTACGGCCTGCTGGTTCTGGTAGCCGGTCGCCGTCACCACGAGATCCGCCTTCTCGACACGGCCGTCCTTCATCAAGAGGCCGTCGCCAACGAAACGGTCCATGTCCTCATGCTGCAACAGGCCGACTTCGCCGCTGACGATCAATTCCGAGCAACCGCAGTTCAGGTAGTAACCACCGTGGCGCCGACGGAACTTCATCTGGTGACCCGTTCCGTCATCACCGAAGTCGAGCTTGAAGCCGCGCGCCTGGAGGCCAGCAAGAAGCTCCTTGTCCATTTCCTGCATGCGCTTCGTTGTTAGCTGGTAGCCCTTGACCAGCAGCGGGTAGGTGGATGATGTGGAGATCAAGTCGCAGTCCTCGGTCGGCAGACCCTCGTCGTAGTACAGCGCGT
>CAZFKW010000023.1:12518-19426 GCA_964519795.1 uncultured Ramlibacter sp.
TTCACACTGGCCACAGTGATCGGCCCGCGTTGGATGAGCTTGACGCTCGCACCATGTCCGTGCAGATCCTGTGCAATGTCGTGTCCACTGGTACCTGCGCCGAGCACGAGCACTTTCTTGCCCTTCCAGGCAGAGCCTTCCTTATAGCCGTGGGTGTGAATAACTTCGCCCTGGAAGTCGTCCAGGCCCGTTGCCGTCGCGCGCAGCGGTGCGCCAGCCACTCCGTTGGCAAAAATCAGGTGGCGTGGGTGCAGTACTCGCTCGCTACCGTCCCCCCGCCGAACGCGTGCGTTCCACCGCCCGGCTCCTTCGTCCCAGCAGCCCGCGACCAGCGCGGTGCCAGTCCACACGTTGCACTCCATGGCCCATGCATAGGACTCAAGCCAGTTGCCCAGCATGTCCTTGGGGAGGTAGTTCGGCCAGCTGGGCGGGAATGGCATGTACGCCATCTGGTTGAGCGGTACGCCGTTGTGCAGTGCGAGCGCGTGGTAGCGGTTCCTCCAGACATCGCCAACGCGGTCAAGCTTGTCGATGACCAGTGTGTCCACACACAGGCGCTTCAGACGGGCCGCGATACTGAGGCCAGCCTGCCCCCCGCCGACGACCAGCGCAACGGGCTCACGATCATTGAAGGCCTGCTCCTCGCTTCGCAGGTCCGACCAATTCTTTCCGCCGAAGATGCGGGAATAATCGTCGCCGCTAGGGCGGCGAGCGTTGACAGGCTCCTCAAAGCCCTTGATTTCTTCAAGCGAAGTCATCAGCACCCAGGCTCTGGACGGGTCGCTCAGAGGTAGACGCAGGAGTCCCAGGCCACGACCGGCTTTGGTTTGGAAACCAATGATGGCCTCGATAACTTCATTGCCGATCCGCTTGACCAGGCGCGGAGCCATGCGGCCGGGCGCGAGGCGGAAATCATAAGCCTCGACTTTCTTCTGGTCCTCAAGAAGTCCGTCGACAATTTCAGTGCGGCCGACGCGCGGTGTAATCGTCCAGGTAAAAGCCATCAGATCGCGCCAATGGCAGTCTTCCACGAATAGCGCGGTCAATGCGATCTTGTTGCGGGATCGCAGCGCGGCGTTAAAGCGGGCCAGCCACGTGTTTACCAGGTCATGCCCGCTTGCTTCTCGCGACACGGTTCGATCAAGAGTGAGTTCTTCCATTCGGGTCATTTAGTCTTGTTGGGCGCACAGAACGCGAGGGCTGCTGCCAATATTCAATTCTAGGAACGAGGTCCGCACATCGCTAGCTGTGACGGCGGCAAGGACTCTGCCGTTCGGTGCAAAGATGGCGCGCAGGTTTGAGGCGGTGCGGCACAGCTGCCTTGGCGGGCGCACGCGCTATTTCCTTGCGTACGCGGCGCGAGTTCCGCCATCTACGGGCAGTACGACGCCATTAACATATCGAGCAGCGTCACTGAGGAAGAACTCGATAACGTCAACAACATCATCTGGGCGTGCCACCCGCCCGAGCGGTGATTCGCCCGACGGTTTGTAGACCGGACCCGGTCTCGCGTTAACTGCCGCCGCGATCATGGGAGTGTCGACTGTCCCCGGCGCGACGACGTTGACGGTGACGCCACTGGGCGCAAGCTCCACCGCCATGACGCCGGCTGCGACGTGGCTGGCAGACTTGGAAGCAGCATAAAATCCCGCGCCCACCTTCGGACGGATGCCGCTGATGGAGCCCACTATCACTACGCGTGAAGGCGCCTCGGTACTCGCGCCGTGGCGTAGCAACGGCAACGCAGACCGGATGCATAGCCAAGGACCCTTGACGTTTACGTTGAACATTTCATCGATGTCCTGCGTCGTTGCTTCTTCCATCAAGCCGATCCGCAGGACGCCAGCCGAACAAATGAGTGCATCAAGACGCGGCGTGTCCCGCGCCACAGCGGCAAACGCCGCAGCTGTGCTGTCGGCGTCAGACACGTCGCATACCAGGGAGCGTAGTCTGTCGTCGGACCTGACGGTTTGCGCTTGCCCCGACAACGCCTCCGCGGAAATATCGATAGCCCAAACCAACCAGCCGGCTTTGATCAACCGTTCCACAGTGCGTTGACCAATGCCTGAAGCGGCGCCCGTTACTGCTGCGGTCTTCATGGTCCCCTTTCCAGATGGTGTTTATTGATCTGAAGGGATTTTCAGCTTCCGCGGTCCTGCAACCTTGCCATCCTGCGCAAAGGTGATTGCCGGCAGACTAGACGTCAATTCGCGTGTTCCTTTTTAAACTGCACGGAGTAGCTGCTGTGTGCCCGTCGCGCCGGCGGTATTTCTTAACGACGTAGATGGAGACAAATGACATGTTCAGTAAAAAAATCAGGATAACCGCCTGCCTGTTGGCGGGCTTGCTGGTCAGCCACGGCGCGACTGCCGACAAATATCCCTCACAACCGATCAAGATCGTTCTGGGGTTCGGCGTTGGTGGCGGCGCTGACGTCATCGCCCGCTTGTATGCGCAGAAGCTTGGTCAAGTCTTGGGTACGTCCGTAATCGTCGACAACAAGGCCGGCGCCTACGAACAAATAGCGGGCCAGGCTGTGGCGACAGCCAAGCCTGACGGCTACACATTGTGGTTGTCCACCACAGGCGGAACGGTGCAGGCACCGTTGCTCAAGAAGTTGCCATACGACCCGCAGAAGCTGACCCATGTTGGCGTCATCGCAGAGGCCGATGCGGTGCTGGCAGTGAAGAACAACTTTCCTGCGCGGAATGTGGATGAATTGATCCAGTATGCAAAGAAGAATCCGGGCGCCATCAACTTCGGCTCGGCAGGAACTGGCGCGCCCAGCCACTTGCTTCTGGAATATGTCCAGGCGGTGACTGACACGAAGATGACCCACATCCCTTTCAAGTCGGCCGGTGACGTGGTGCGCGAACTGGCTGCTGGCACCATCGACATCGCCATTGCTGTGCCTGCATCCGCAGTGCCCCTTATCCAGGACGGCAAGTTCCGCGCGATAGCTGTGACCTCGCCGACGCGACTCAAGGCCCTGCCCGATGTTCCGACGCTGGAAGAGGGTAGTGTGAAGGAACTCAAGGGAATGAGCGTCTACGCGTTTTATGCCATTCTCGGCCCGGCTGGCATGCCGCCGGAGATCACAAAGACGCTTAACGATGCCTTCAACAAGATCTCGCAAGATCCTGACGTCCTGCAAAAGGCCGAGATGATGAGCTTCCGCGCCGTGACCGGCACCTCGGCGGAATTCACGTCGCGCATCGGACGCGACTCCCGGCAGTGGGACCAGATTGCCCAGAGAATCAAGTAGAGTTGGTAGTAGGGGAGGCGGTAGTCAGTCAGACTGATTGCCGGCTCTACTTGCAGGATTGGCATTGCCGAACAGGTGCACGAGGAAGTCCACAAACACGCGCACCTTAAGCGACATGCCTCTGCTGCTGGGGTAAACCACATGGAGGTCGGCATCGGTCGAGATGGGGCTGACGCTGTACTCCTGCAAAACGCGCTCGAGCTGGCCCATTCCAATTCGCCGCCTCACCATCCATTCGTGCACCATGATGAGCCCCACGTCAGACAGCGCCGCAGACAACAGAACGAGGACGTTGCCTGAGCGCAAACGGCCATTGACTTCAATTTCCTCGAACTGTCCGTCGTGCTGGAATTGCCATTTGCTTCCATACGCGGGCGCACTGAACAGCAGGCAGCTATGGTCCTTCAAATCTGACGGCGTCCGGGGGCGGCCGAATTTTTTGAAGTAGCCGGGTGCTCCGCACACGATCCTCTGCGCAGGACTCAGCCGCCGCGCGACGATCTCCGAGTTCGGCAACTGCCCCATCCAGACGGCAACGTCGATATTGTTGGTCACGAGGTCAAGGCGCTCGTCGGTGAGGGTGACGTCGATATCCAGGTCCGGATACTTCTCGAGGAATTCAGGTAACGCGGGGACGATGATGGTCGTGCCTGTCGAGATCCTCAGCGAAACGCGAAGAATGCCTTTTGCCTCCTGCTGGAAAGACCTGGCTTCGGACTTGGCATTGCTCAGGTCCGAGGAGAGCTTGCGCGCGCGTTCATAAAAAAGGCGGCCTGGTTCGGACAACGAGATGCTGCGCGTAGTGCGATTGAGTAGTCGGACGCCGAGTTCGTCTTCAAGCGATTTCACTTGCCGGGCGATGGAACTGATTGAGGAACTGTCGCGCGCCGCTGCAGAAAAGCTGCCGGCTTCGACCACCTTTATGAATGTCTGGATGCGCGAGAGTTCTTCCATTAATTGCCCTAACAGGATGTGGCCGAGTATGGCTGGACAGGAGCTACCTGAAGTTTAGCGCCGCTCTCATCCGATGCTCTATCGCCATCGGCTCCCCATGCAACTGTGCCGTTAGCAATTCTCCGCACAGATTCGCAAAGCTAAGGCCGCGAGAACCCATAGCGGTAAGGATCCACAGCCCCGGGCGCAAAGGATCAATCGGCCCGACGCGGGGCAGTCGGTCGGGTGACGCGCAGCGGATCCCCGTCCACGCATGTACCTGCCGGCCTTTGAACACCGGCTCAAGTTGCACAGCGCTCTCGGGCAACAGCGCACCTAGCTTTTCAAGATTGGCGGTGTGACCAGCTGCACGCGTAGCCAGGTCCGTGTCGTCTCGTTCAAATGTGGCGCCTGCGACCCAGATCGCCCCGTTCTCCGTGGGCAGCGCGGGTATGAAGCTGCCGCTTCCGTTGACGGGGAAGGTGGGCCTGCCCACTGCCTGCACACCCCAAGACACTTGCCCGCGTATGGGCTGGAGCGGGAGCTGGGGCTTGTCACCTCCAGGCTCGAGTAGTGTGTTCGTGTTCGGACCGGCAGCCACTACGACGAGTTCTGCCTTCGCCAGTAGATCATTGCCGGTGCCTAGCACTCGCAGCGTTGAGCCTTCTTGCAGTACTGCCGCCACCTTGACACCTCCACGCCACTGAATACCCGGTTGCCCAAGCCATGCCTTTACAAGACTCGTAGGCTTGATCCAACCGCCTTGTTTATGCCACACCGCTTGTGTGGTCGCAGGCAGCCCGGCTTTTGCAAGGTCTTCCGGCGTGGCCACAAGCGACCAATATTCTCCTTCGGGCGGCCACTGTGCAGGCAGGCCCCGCGAGCCATCTACCCGATGCTCCAGCACCCCCGTCTGCTCCCAATCCTCGCCTTCCTTCAACAGCAGCCGAGCCTGCTGCAGCGTCATCCGTATTCCGCTCCTCGTCAGCCGCGAGAGCAAGCTGTCATCCGGCGAAACATGTGGCGACAGCAACCCGGCAGGCAACCCAGACGCACCCCCCGCCGGCTCATCGCAAGCATCCAGCACCTCCACAGCCCACCCCCGCCGCGCCAGGCTGGCCGCCACAGCCGCCCCCGCCAGCCCCGCCCCAATCACCACGCACCGCCCAGGCTGACCCGCTGCAACTGGCGCCACGCGCCGCTTCGGCTCCCATGCGGGGTTGAACTCCCCCACCAGCCTGTGCCGCTTGGGCGCCAGGCCTTCGGCGCGTTTGATGATGAAGCCGCATTGCCTCAGCGCCTGCTTCACCGTGCCCATGGCAGTCCAGGTGGCCACGCCGGTACCGCGCCGGCACAGCCGCGCCACGGACTTCAGCGTGTGCTCGTCCCACATGTCGGGGTTGTGTTCGGGGTTGAAGCCGTCCAGGAACACCGAGTCGGCTTCAAAGCGCAGCTCGCGCAGCATGGGCTTGACGTCGCCCACGCACAGGGTCAGCAGCACATGGCCGCGCTCGAATGTCAGGCGGTGGAACCCCGGCAGCAGGCCTTGCCACTCTGCCGCCAGTTCGGCGGCCAGGGGCACGAGTTCGGGGTAGGGTGCTGCGCTGCGCACCAGGTCTGCTGCGTCGGCGGGCCAGGCCTCGATGCTTGCGTAGTGCAGCATGCGTGGCCGGGCCGGGTCTTCGCGCCAGGCATGCCAGGCCGCGAGGAAGTTCAGGCCCAGGCCAAAGCCGGTCTCCAGAATGCGCCACTGCGGCTGGCCGGCCCATGCCTGCGGCAGGCCGCAGCCTTGCATGAACACATGGCGCGCCTGCGCCAAGCCGCCTGCGTGGCTGCGGTAGATGTCGTTGAAGCGGGGGTTGAACGGCGTGCCGTCGGCCTGCCATTGGACCGTATCAGGCATGGCGGGCCGTCCAGTTCAGGGCGTGGTGCAGGCCGTTCTGTTGCCGGTACTCAGGCTGCCGGAGGCGGCACGTAGCCCTGGGCGGCGTCGGCGCCGCTGCCAAAGAAGTGGGCTTCCATCTGGCGGGCCAGGTACTGGCGGGCGCGGGCGTCGGCCAGGTTCAGGCGGTTTTCATTCACGAGCATGGTCTGGTGCTTGAGCCAGGCGGCCCAAGCTTCCTTGCTCACGCTCTCCCACAGGCGCTTGCCAAGCTCGCCGGGGTAGGGGGGAAAGTCGAGGCCTTCGGCTTCCTTGCCGAGCTTGATGCAGTTGACCATTCTTGCCATTTTGGGGACCTGTCTTGTGGGTGTTGTTGTGGTTGAAGTAGGGGCCGAGACGGGTTCAAGCGGGCGTCTCAGATGTTTTCGGTATTAAGAAGTGAAATCTTGGTAGTTCCTGTTTGAAGGCTTGCCTTCCAGAATCCTTTCCATCAGAGCATTTTCACTGATTCCCGGCATTTCGAAAGGCAAACCCCTCATGAACACGACCAACTCACGTCGCGACTTTATCAAGATTCCCCTGGCCGCCGCCGTTGCCGGCGCCTTGGCCCTGACGGCAGTGCCGTCGTTTGCCCAGGCTCCTGCCAGCACCGGACCGGTTACGCTGCTCAATGTGTCGTACGACCCGACGCGTGAACTCTATGTGGAATACAACGCCGCGTTCGCCAAACACTGGAAGGCCAAGACCGGCCAGGACGTGACCATCAAGCAGTCGCACGGCGGCTCGGGCCGGCAGGCCCGCTCGGTGATTGACGGGCTGGACGCCGAC